>JAYSSX010000414.1:0-1671 GCA_043720315.1 Pseudobdellovibrionaceae bacterium
CAAGTTTTATGGGTGAATGTAGAGCTGCTGCAAGAAATGGGAATTGCAGTTCCGCAGGAAGGCCTTAATGCAGAATTTGAACAAAAAATCTTGAATGCCTTTGCCTATATTGTACCCCAGGTCGGCGATCCCGAAAGTGATTACTTACCAAAAGAAAAAGTATTCTATGCTGATCGTTACGGTGGAACTGGCGTAGGTTATGCGCAAGGAAGTGGTCGCGCTGCAGGTGCAGGAATGTTCCAAATTAAAGGAATTGGCCGGACTGACTTGGCCGCTCCAAAAGAACAAGTGGTCACTGAAAGTATTAGTTTTTGGAACCCTTTCCACTTGATCGGACATATCTGGGCTAAATTTGTTATTGATAATCACACCCATGGTGGAGCGACGTTGCGAGAGTCTATGGCCGAAGCCGTTTGGGGAGAGATTCTCCAAAAAGAACTTCCTTATGGTGCAAACCGTGTAGTGGCTATTATAGGAACTAAACAAGCCGTCGGTCTTGCAAGATTACCTCGCGCTTTGATCGTTCGCCAAAATTCAATTCGTCCAGCTCACTTTATTCGCAACGAAAACAGACCTGAAACTGAAATCGAAAAAGACAGAGTTAAAACATTAATTGAACCTTTCTTAGCCCTTCCGATTGTTGCCAAAGAAAGCAAAGATCCCAGAATCCAATTAAGACGTGTTGTCGAAGTTATTGCCGAAAGAATTTCTAGAAAATTTGGTACTGAATACGCACATGGATTATTTCATGGTTCCTCAAGCCCTTCAAATATCGAATTAACTGGCCGCGCGTTAGATCATGGTCCAATGACTGCATTGGATAATTTTACCAAAGCGATCAACATTGACGACTTTCCCAATGGAGATATTCGAGTTGCTCTTTACGATTACGTCTATCAGCTGATTGATGATTTAAGAAAAACGGTCGACGTCAAATACCGAACGGCACTACCAACCAAGCCAGAAATTAAAGAATTAATGGTGGATGCGTATAATAATCAAATTCAATGGGAACTGTTATGGCGTTTAGGTTTGCCAGCTGCAATGGCCAAAACAATGGTGAATTGGAAATCTGGGCGTGAAATGGCTGATATACTTCTCCGAATTGGTCAGATTGGAAATGAAGAAATTGTCAGTACCAAACGCCGAGTGCCGTTTAAAACGGGTACTTATGATTTCAACCTTATCATCAGAACTGTAGCGGATTCTCTGCAATCTACTGAAGAACGCAAATCTATTCTGAACGAGTTGATTCCAGATCAAGCTTTGGTTGATGAGCTTATGAAAACCCGAAAAGAGTTTTGGAAAAAGCTGGAAGACAAGACGACCCAGTTAGATTACAAAATTGAAAATATTGAATCATACATAAATTTAGCCAGCAAACAAAGAAACCAAAACATGCCTGAACTGATGCGTGGAGGACTAATGTATTTGCGCCAGTACATACATATGTTCATTTGGACTTTAACTCGGTTATCACCTTCCGTCAGTTCGTACGTTTCTAAAATGACTTCGAAATATTCTAGAACCTATGAAACCTTTTCCGATTACGATTTAGTTTTAGAAGAACTTAAAGATTATAAAACTGGTTCGGTTTTAAGAAGAGTCTACGACGCAATGTCAGGAAAAACAAAAATTGAAATTATGGGTAATATGACTAATCGTCAGGTT
>JAYSSX010000415.1:0-2247 GCA_043720315.1 Pseudobdellovibrionaceae bacterium
GGCGCGAAGAGTTTAAAAACAAGACGCTTTGGCGCTCGTCCTTAAATAATAATTCAAATTCTAATTGGGACCCGTCTTGACTGGTCGGTAAAATGTCCATAGTCTAATTATGTTAAATTATAACAAATAGGAGTGCCAATGTTTAAATTCGTTTCGATATTGTTTTTTTACACGTTTTGCTTTTTTTCCAGTCCATCCTTTTCGGCAACGAACAAAGGCGCCGTTCCTTGGAAAAAATATGATTCTTTTTTTACCTCAGCTCCAACGGTTAATACTGATTACAAACCGATTGTCGTTTCAGAAAAGCAATTTGAAAAAAAATCGCTTCGGAATGCCGCATCGCTAAATGAGAACTCATTTAGCGACGAGTTTAACTCGTACAACGACCGCATTAAAAGTTTAAAAAAAAATCAAACCGACGAATTTAATAAAATCCTAGAAGACCTCAATACTAAATATAGCTCTTTTAAATTTACTGAAACCAAATTATTGGCCGCCTTTCTTGCCCCGCTAAAAACAATGCGTGGTGTGATGTGGAACATGGGAAAATTGGCCGAAGGCCAAATGGGTCAAAGCGAAATGTATGTTTCTCTCATTCGCAGCTTATACTCAAGCGCTGACGAATCTAATAATGAATTAGCCGAGCTGATTTTGAATTATGTGAATACCCCTTACGAGGGCATGATTATTTTTAATTCTAATAGAGCACAAGCAAATAACGCCAATCCAGTTACCCCTCCTACCATCCAATTACAAAATATTCTTGGGAGAGAAGTTTACCCAGCCTTGGTAACTATGACCAATCGTATAGGCAATCTTGACCTAAGCACCCCGGTACTGGTTGATTTACAAGCCATGATGCCTAAACTTCCTAAGGGTTATCCAAGATTCACTACATTTGGACAAAGTGAACAAGTTGCAGCCATTGCAGCTTCGGAACTGATGCTAGCTAGGCTTTCTGTTTTATTAGCGTATGATTACACAAACTTTCCTCAATTTTTAGAATCCTCTATGATGGGAATGACACAATTATTGTCCACCCCGGTAGGACTATTGCCAGAAAAATCAATTAGTAAAATGAAAGAATTTCGAGTTTACAGTCTTAATCCTTACGGTAAAGAATGGATGCACAAGGCATTAGAGCACTTCAGAAAGGCTAATGAAAATAAAGGGAAAACATCCAGTGCATACATGACTGCTTATAAGGATCTTTTTGACCTTTTAGGAAAAATGGCCAAAATTGATTTAACAAATGAAATGGAAACTTCCGATAAGGAATCTAAAGATGTTTTGAGTGGCCTTACACCTGTCTTAGATAAAATGACTGGACGTTTGGTTAAAATGAATATCCCTTTATTTTTTACCAATCCTCCTGAAACCTACAGTTTACTACCGCAAGATGGCGGTTACGCAAAAGGTGAAAAATATAAGACGGTAAAGGTCAATGGCCGAACAGTACAAATGTTTAATCCCGAATTTGGACGCCCTGAAAAATGGAATTTAGAAGCTTACCAGCCTTTTTTCCCTGGTGCTACTGAACAGGATTTACCTTTTATTCGCTCCACACTTAATTCTTTCGGAATTCCTTTTGCTGGAAGTATCAAATAGATTATGCCTAAGGCTTCTTAGGAATAAGAAGCCTTAATCCCCACAATTCTCCTATCAAAGTTGTTAACATTCCAAAAGACAGCAATAGTCCCAAAATTCGAACGGGATAAAAATAAGACATCATAAAACACAGTCCTGACGAAAACATGATAAAAGAAACAATCAAGGCGCCACCGCCGCGGTTATGAATATTTTCAACTAATACCTTTTTTCGTGAAGCCAACAAAAACTGAATCGCATTGTCGCCGCAAATTCCCACAAGTATAGAGCTAAAAATAGAAGTCAAAAAGTTAATCTCAATCTGGAAGACAGCAATTAGCAACGCCATTAGGCTTACGCCCCAAAGTGAAGCTACTACCAGCGCAACAGCACTCCGCTTCTGAAAAGTAGATATCGCTAAAAAACAGAGGACAATACTGACTAATAAAACGCTTAGACCTAAACTGTCGACTAGAGTTTTTGGCGCCCTACTAGAAAAGTCGACATAATCAATAATTTCACCTAAGGGTACGCAGTCAGTCTGACACAAAGACACAATTCCCTTTTTTAACTTTACTAATGAATTAAGATCAATATTTATTGCATACAAATTTGCATTCATTACATTTGTGGATTTCGGAAACATTTTAAGATAATAAG
>JAYSSX010000416.1:0-3434 GCA_043720315.1 Pseudobdellovibrionaceae bacterium
TTAATAGATGATCTAAATCCTATCCGCTCTAAAGTAGAAAGAAAAGATTTGGTTGGAAGTTGGACCCAAATGCCTTGTGCAGCGGGTGATGACTGCGGAATTTCTATTACCGAGGAAAAAGGTAAATTTGAAGTTTACGTAGATTCACACCTTCACGATCGGCCAGGCTCATCCTTTGAAGTGACTTCGGTTATGGAACCCAACGACAGCTTAGTACTAACTGGAAAAGTCTCCGGCGAAATCCAAGAAAAGAAAATAGTAATTAAATATACCGATCCTGATTCTGAACCTGGAACTATCTCAGTCACTGGGGTCGACTTCTTTAAAGGAACTTACCACAAATAAGATATTATAAGAAACCCTTCAGTGTCTTTTTATTATTACTCTTTGGCTGGTATGCTTCTGCCGAAACTAATTTATTACTCATTGGAGGAGGAATTCACCCGACCGGAGTAGTGGATAAACTTGGGGCTGTACCCGCAACTTCAATCAGTGAGTTTCGCTATGTAAAAAGTGTCCAATCGCTATACAGGTAACGAAATTCGTTAAGATTACTTATCAAAAGAGATTTTGCGGACATGATGATTGTCATAACCACCAGGGTTTTGAATCAGGTACTTCTGATGATAATCTTCAGCTTCCCAAAATTCTTTAGCTTCACTAATTTCAGTAACAATTGGGTCTTCCCAGGCCTTGGATTTTTCAACTTTTTCTTTGAAGGCCAATGCTCCGGCTTTTTGTTTTTCACCGTGATAAAAAATTGCGGAACGATATTGACTGCCTCTATCCCCACCTTGACGATTTGAAGTGGTAGGATCGTGCATTTTAAAGAACCAATCCAATAATGTTTCATATTTTACTTTGCCGGGATCAAAAATAATTTCAACGCTTTCCGCATGGCCTGTATGACCATCGTGTGTTTCGTCATATTTAGGATTTTTAGTTGTACCGCCAGTGAATCCTACTCGCGTACTCATGACACCTGGAATTTTACGGAAAAATTCTTCCATTCCCCAAAAACATCCTCCGGCTAAAGTTGCTGTTTCTTGTTTCTGTGGTACTACTGCCGGTTGGCTTGTAAGTGGAGATTTTTCTTTCTTCGCCGTTTTAATTACCGATTTTGATTTATTGGTTGTACCGGCTAGCGCAGTTAATGATACTGGCAAAGCAATAAAAATAAATAGCAATGATAATATTCTTTTGAATTTCATGATGATTTTCCTTTTGATAATTCAACAATATCTTTTACTTCTAAAACTTTTTTGGATGCTCCGGTAGAGGCAGCATTAATCATGGCCTGACCGACCTCTTGTAAGGTACAAAATCCTTTTGGAAATAAAGCCCTTCCCATTGGATACATCCAAGCAATGTATTTATATAATTTCTGAACATTTTTTTGCCCCGGCGTTGCCTTCATAAACCCAGGACGGAACATGTAGGCCTTCTTAAATAATGCCATTAAAGCATTCTCGGTCGCCCCTTTAACCCTTGCCCAGGCTATTTTTCCTTTTTCAGAACTGTCTGTACTGGCTCCGGTTACGTAGCAAAAAGTAAGATCCGGATTAAGACGATTTAAAGTTGCGCCAAAATTAAGGGTTAAATCATAAGTTACTTTTTTGTAGGCGGCTTCACTAATTCCAATCGAAGTTGTCCCTAAACAAAAGAAACAGGCATTATATCCTGCCAGTTGGGATTCGATGGCAGATAGATTAAAAAAATCTTGGTGAACAATTTCACGCAATTTGGGATGCAAAAATCCGCTGGGCTTTCGATTTACAATTAAAACTTGCTCAACTCTTGAGTCGCTGAGGCACTCCATCATTACACCTTCGCCAACCATTCCCGTGGCTCCGGTAACTATTGCTTTAATTTTCACTATCCCTGCCCTTCCAGAAACTCATAATACCGTGTCAGCAGATGGAAACCTATTGTCTTTTAGAGGAAATTTAATAAACTTTGCTTTTCGCCATAGAGGGTTAAGATGAACTTCGGAATCAACCCGGTTATGGCTATTTTAGCCCAATAGGGAAAAATTACCCATCAAAACAAACTAAATTACTGTTTGTTGAAATTTTCCCTGAATTCAAATAAACCCAAATAATGAAGATTCCCAAGTTGGTTCTATTTTCTATAGCCGTATTAATTGCTTTCGCCTTGGGCCTAAAAATTGTCCACCTTTCCAAACAAACCCAATATTTAAAACAGCAGTATGCAGAAATTAATAATATCAAGTACGGCCTTTTTAGCGTTAACCATTGGAAAATTCAATTATCCGAGATTATCAATTCCGAAATCAAAGACCTAGATATTATGGAAAATCGAAAGGAGATTAAACCCGTTATTGAAGCCCAGTTGAATGAATTGATTGATGGAGTTAACAAGAAGATCGCCGATAAAAATCGCAAATCATTCAAAGGCAGTTTAAAACAGGCTTTCATAAATACGTTTGTTGATATCAAAGATATAAAAGAAGGTATTCCGCAATATGCCGACGCCATTATCAAAATAATGGAAAAACCAAAAAATAAAAAAAAGCTGACTGGCGTTCTCCTGGACAAGATTGAAGACTATTTTGATAAAACTTTTGAAGTCCAAGATCTATCAGCAGTTAATGCTATCGTTCTGGAGACAGGCGCAAAAGATATTCTAGAAGCAAAACTAAAAATAGACGATAGCATAGCCCAGAATCAACTCCAGTTGGCGAAATTTTCATGGTTGCTGATTGGCCTGTCCGTTTTAATATTTGTTATTTCGGGCATTAATCGCATTCCGCTAACCAGCTTACAGTACCTGATGCTGGTAGCCATACTTTTTATATTACTTTTTACTGGCGTTAGTACGCCGATGATTGACCTTGAGGCCAAAATTTTGGAAATGAGTTTTTCCCTTTTTGATCATCAGGTCGGATTTGTAAATCAGGTACTATACTTCCAATCAAAAAGCGTCATTGACGTTTTTCAGTTGATGATTACTCATCCAGATATTCAAATGAAAGTAGTCGGAATTTTGATGGTGGCCTTCAGTATCGTTTTTCCGGTTCTTAAATTAATTTCATCGGTTGGTTATTATTACAATCATTGGAGTGCTCGTGATAATAAGTTGGTTCAGTTTTTTGTGCTGAAATCAGGAAAGTGGTCGATGACAGACGTTATGATCATTGCCATTTTTATGGCGTATATCGGATTCAATGGAATTATTTCCAGTCAGTTTGGAAAATTGCATTCGGCCAGTGATGAGATTGTTCTTTTAACAACCAATGGAACTTCTTTACAGCCAGGCTTCTATCTGTTTTTGGCCTATGCTATCTTAGCCCTATTCCTATCCGAGTTTTTAAGCGGTCGAAAGCAGAGAGCTTAACATAAATGCAGATCCGTCTATTGGAAGATCCTTTACAAAGAAGTCAGGTCTGTGAAAAAGTATTGCGTGCGCTTCCA
>JAYSSX010000417.1:0-2284 GCA_043720315.1 Pseudobdellovibrionaceae bacterium
CCCGAAATTTCTATATTCATCTGGGGTAAATGCAAAATTACTTTTGTACCCACAATCGAATCTATTGTTAAATTTCTTCTTAAATTCAGGGGGACTAAAGTAATTTTGCATTTACCCCAGATGAATATAGAAATTTCGGGCCGAATAGCCCGAACTCAACTGAAGGGAAAAATTGGTTATGAAGTCGGAATCGATTATACCGAAGATTCTCCTGAATACTGGAGAGAGTGTTTACTTGATTTGTTACCTTTACCAGGCGAGTTTGATTCCAATTAGTGGATACTTGCTGTTTTAGGGCTAATAGCCAAAAATGCTCAGCTATGACTACCTGGGGACGCCTAGCTGGGCTTTTCGGCTTCGCCCTTAAAGCATAAAAAAAGAGGGCAATTTTTTTTCTGAAGCTAAAACGATTTCGTAATGCGGCGGCAGAAACCAAGAAATAGCTTCGGCAATTCCAGCGTGTTCTTTTTCCGGTGGATTTCCCAAAGATTCTAAGGAAAAAACAATCTCGTAATTTTTCTTATCATAACTAAGTAACAAAATTTTCGGTTGCAATAAACCTTGATCACGAAAAAAATCATTAATCACTTTTCGAGCATAACTTGGCAAGTAAGACTCACTGGCATCGCCGAAATCCAAAACTTTTTGCTGTTCAAAATCACCTTGCAAATTAAATGCACTTTCAGCTTTTTCTACGGCCTTAAAAAAATATCCAGTTTCCCGGAATGACCAAATCATACCAAATGTTAAAATATAATCGGGCATGGGTTTGTTGGGATTAATCACCAATCCAATCCCTTTTTCACTTAACCAACGAAGGATCTTCTGTGTAGACTCTACGCTTGCATCACTCACCTCGGCAAAAAGATAAGGCCAGCCATCAGGCCCTGTTTGTGGGTCCACCGAAAGAAGGTTTAAATGGCACTGCGAAAGTTGATGGAGAAAGTTATTCTCCCAATTGCGATCACGCAAAGAATCTTTAACTAAACATAGCTCGTTTAAATTCATGCAGTCTTAATATCTTATTCAAGCCTAGGGTCAAGTTTTTAATGCTTTTTCAATAGCCTCAGTCATGATTTCTATGGCTTTTACCTTTTTGTTTTCGACTCTGAAAATGATGCAAATTTCATCGCTGAAACTGGGTAGTGACCGCTTCTTATTCATAATTTCGGCGTGTCTTCTTAGGGCTACGCGAGTTGGTAAAATTCCTATGCCTGCCCCACTTGCTGTCATCTCGGCCGCCAGCTCTAAATGAGAGGTATTAACAATTCGTTTAATTTCAAAACCGCTTTTTTTAATTTTCATCAGCAAATCCTGAGTCTGTAGCAAATCAGGGTCGCAGATAATCACATTCTGACATTCTTTTTTGATATGTTCTGAAGCCCAAAAACAGACCTCGTCTTCACAGATTTTTTTAATAATCAAATCCGGGTGTCTAACCGGATTTACAACTATTCCCAAATCCACTCTAACACTAATTACAGATTCAGTAATCTTGCGGGACAAATCATGGACAAACCCAATTTCCAACTCTGAGTGCTGATTCATCAAGTCTGCTACTACATCAGGCATTGTGTACAATGCGACCGAAGCATGGCAACCAATGGTAAAGCTGCCTTTGACTTCGGAATGAGAACTGACCACTTTTTGTTGTAGGTTATCCCATTCCTGCAACAAAGCCTTTGCTTTAGAAAAGAACTGACGGCCAGCAGGAGTCAGGGCTACCCCTTTTTTGCTGCGTAAAAGCAGTTTAGTTCCGATATTATCTTCAAGTCTCTGTAAGGATAAAGACAAAGAGGGCTGGCTGACACCAAGACGCTCGGCTGACCTGGATAAGTTTAAAGTAGCACCGATTTCAATAAAATAAGTAATGTCTGTCGCTGAAGGTAGCATAAGTTTCCCCTATAATGACAGAAGATATCATAAGTAATAATGATAGTAAAATCAGACTTTGCAAGAAGGTCATTTTTGCATATAATTTTTAATTTGAAGGAATAAAGTTCATGAATTGCGCTACAGAAGAAATTTTAGGAGCACGCTTGGATAGTAAAAAAGGGACGAACAGGGCAGAAGGTCTATTCCATGGCTACCATGAATCTGAATTGTATTGGCAGTCGTGGATGATTCCCAACTCTGAAACGGCCACCAAAACTGTTTTGATTACTCATGGTCACGGGGAACATTCTGAAAGTTACAGTCATTTGGCTGAGGATCTAAATCGCTTGGGCTATAACGTTGTTGCCTGGGATTTACGAGGACACGGAAAATCTTTTGGGCAAAGGGG
>JAYSSX010000418.1:0-3648 GCA_043720315.1 Pseudobdellovibrionaceae bacterium
CTGAATGGGCAGCAAAACTTCACACACCAGTTCACGTTGAAGGCGATACTTTAATAATCGGTGGAAGCGAAGCCGTGGCTTCGGCAGCACCCAATGATGGTTCTGTAGCTAAAATGTCAGCGACAGCGAAAGCATCAAATATCGTGGCTTTAACTAAGAAGTATGTTGCTGGAATTAAAACTTCAGCTGACTCTGAAATTGACAAGGCAACAGCACTAGCTAAATTAAATGATCGCGCCTTCCTAGTGAAGATTATGAAAAAAGCGATGGATATGAAGGCTTATACTCAGCCTTCGTTGATGGAAGCCATCACTGCGACTGAAATGTTAAAAGCAGCCGATACATTAAGTAAAGAGGGATATAGAATATCCCCTGCGCAAAAAACTGCACTGGCAGCAAACTCTCGCAAATTGGCTTTAAAAGCTGAGTTCGAGAAAAAATTTAACATGGGTGCAAACTGTGCTTTTACAGCGCAAATGTTGTTCCCAGGTAACACTGGTGAATTGTTGGAACTGACTACTGAAGAGATTTTCTCTAAGTGGTATGCGACAACTTTAGCGCATGAAGTTGGTCACTCATTAGGTTTGACTCATAACTTTATGGGTAACACTGATAAAGAGAACTTCCGTTTTGATTCTGAAAGTGAAGATGTAAATAGAAATTACTCTTCAATCATGGATTACATTCCGGACACTCATTTAAACTACAATGGACCTGGTCCATACGATGCCCATGCTTTACGTGCCGCTTATGCTGGTCGAATTGAATTAGCGATCGGTTTAGATGTCTCTTTAGAGCAGTATAAAAATGCAACTATTGGTAAAAATGGTTCTTGGTGGGATCTTAATGCGAATCACTTAAATCAAGTGATGCCTCCTAGACATTATTCCTACTGCACAGATATACATGTCGGTGGAAACCCGCTTTGCCAAAGATTTGACGTTGGTACAACGGCTGCGGAAATTGCTCAATACAATATCGAGCAATATCAACAGGCTTACCCAATCTTAAATCACATTGGTAATCGTTTTGAGATTCGCGGATTAGATAGTTACATCAGTCGTGTTTTCTCTAGTTTATTAAACTTAAGAATCAACATGGACGAGACTTACTATCAATTAATAAACGGTGGCTCTAGAGCTGCAATTGATGACAATGTTGACGCTGCCATTTCTTCATTGAAATTGCTCCACAACATTATCAACACTCCAGAAGCTGATGTTGATTCCGAGTTTTACAGTTTGGAGCGGTTTAAAGCGATCGAATACCAAGCTGCTGGAGCCAACGGTGCACCGCCAACAAATGAAATTGAAGTAGTTGAAAGCAAATCTTTAAAAGATCAATATCGTCCAGGTTCAGGCGACGAAGTGATCGTTCGTGGTATCGAGTTTGATAAAGTCATTGCGCTGTTAGTGTTAACTCAACGTGGTGCTGATCATCCAAGATACGACAGCATTGGATTAAAAGTTTCCTTTGCCGATTTCGAGAAGTTACTAGGTTTAGATACTGTTGATTCAACATTTACATTGTCGATGTTGAAATCATTAGTGTCTGATAATATGCGCCCTCGTATCTTTGCAGAGAAAAAATACTTGGCATTACCATTATCAAATAAATTGACGGTAACCGAGATGATGCGATCTTACGGTTTACTAGCTGCTGGTATCTTTTTAGATGCTGACACTATTGATAGAGAATCTAACTTCTCTGGTTTGTTCCAGGTCGGTAGCAATCTAGACAATTCAGTTAAAGATCGTTTTGTGGTTAGTCCATTAAGTAGTGACCTTGGTGACCCTAAAGGTGTTAAATTATGGGCCTTCAAAGGAGCTGTCGTAACGAATGACCTAGTAAGAACTGCGGCTCAACAAAGAGCCTTAGTGGAAAACGCAGAAAAAATTGCTGCGCAATTCACAAAAGTACTTGAAGGTGATGCTTTATCTGATGACAACATCAAGGAAGCAGCAATCAACAAATCTATCAGTTTAATCATGGGATTAAACAAAGGTGGATTGTTTATTAATGCTGCCGAAATCAAAGATGGTGCAAATTTAGATAAAGAAGTTGAAAATTATGTTGGCGCAACTCTAAATTACTTAAATCAAGTATTGGACTTACACGACCTGGTTATCAAAAAACGCGTCAATGGCAAAATCAACCCAGAGCTGGAAAAAGCAGCCCGTGGTGAATTGGCCAAGCTGAAAACGATCATTGGTTTCTACGGAAAAAGTTTCCCGATCTTAGGATTGATGGAAAAATCGGTAGTGGCTTTCACAAAAGCCCCTGAAGCCAAAGATTGTTCGAAATTATTAAAGGAAGAGGACCAAGTTGTTTGTGAACAAACAAACGAAAACATGGCTCTTCTTGAAAGTTTCGCTGGCGCCGTGTTTGATGATAAAGAGTTAGAATTCAATCACAAAATGGTTGTTGATAACTTGTTAAAATTAAACAGCTACAATTTAATGTTGTATCCACAACTTAAACAGTAGGAATTTGTATTAACAATTCATGAAGCTCCTTCTCTATCAATTCTAGAGTAGGAGCTTTTTCTATTTTAAAGACCTTATCATTAGGGTAAACCACGGCTAAAGACACAGAATCTTTGGCCGTTATTTTTTTCATCTTACATAATGCCCATTGATAAATTCGCAGCTGCAAAAATGCTAAGTGAGAATACTTTTGAGAACCTGTCTTATAATCAACGATCCAAACTTTTCCGTTTTCATCGCGGCCCCACAAATCTATTTGGCCGACCAGTTGAAAATCTTTATGTAACACTGAAAAATTAGCTTCGACAAATCCATTTTGAATAATCTCTTTCAACAAGCCGTTTTCTGCCGTCAATACGTAATCAGCCAATTTCTTTTCGTTTTGATTCAATAGAGTTATATCTTTAGAAAACTTCAAAGATTCAAAGATACGATGCATTTTAGTGCCACTAACTGACTTAACAATTCCTTCGATCATCACTTCGGGATCAGTATCTCCCAATAAATCACTGCCTTTAGACTTCAACTGGCCTTTAAAGACTAAATCAGTAAAATTGGTGGCCGTTAACAATAAACGTTTGGCTTCGCCCTTAAAAACGTAAGGTGTTTTGTATTCAAAATGAATTTCTGCGGCAACTGAAGGTTTGTTAGGGATTCCTCTTTTTAGGTCATCCCAGTTTTCACCAGTAAATCTTGCGACCTTGTATTCAAACGAAGGACTTTGAATAACATTCGATTCTTGAGCATAAGTAATCCCTGAAAGACCGGCCCAGGAATTAGGCTTCACCGGTCCCGAAACAAAATAAACTCCTGCTTTGGCCCTAGTCATTGCTACATAAAGCAATCGATCGTATTCCAATTTTTCCTGCTGGAATCTTTTCTTACGAATTGAAACGGAAAATAGATTCGAAGCCCGCTCATCTTCTTCATTTTTAAAAGACAAGGAAATTTTTTTGTTCTCTTCATCAAATTCATAATAAGCCTGCGACACCACTTCACGTAAGGAGTTTCCAAAACCTAATAAAATGACGTAATCAAATTGCAAACCCTTGCTAGCGTGAATAGTCATTGCGTTTACTTGATCGGGCTTTAATACAGGAACTGCGTCGGCATCAGAATCCGCATCTAAGTCGACGAAGTCTTCTTCTAAGGAATTAATAAA
>JAYSSX010000419.1:0-5276 GCA_043720315.1 Pseudobdellovibrionaceae bacterium
GATTCAAAAGATTCTGTACGTGTAACTATTAATAAAACTATCGAAAAACAACGAGACTTCTTTTCGGATGTCGAATTTATTGAAAGCGATGGCTTGGAAGAGAAAACGTTGTTTTATCGTATGGAACGCGAAATTCTTATTGAAGAAGCTATTAAAAGAGCTGCTCAAAAGGGTTAATTCAAAAATCGAGGCGGAGTATGAAGACTTTAAAAAGTTTAATCGTTATCCTATTTTTTTTGTTCGTCGAATCCAGTTTCGCAGCCACAAATACGAAACCAACTTTAACTTACGATTTGGGGGCTTCAACTGGCACTTACAGCGGGTATGGTTATACCGAAATTAATTTAGGTCTGAATTGGAGTTTGTATGATTATCTGACATGGAGAAATTCCTTTTTTTCACGATCGGTACAATCCCTTTCCAGTGTAAGTGGGCTAGATTCATCAGCAAGATTTAGTTGGGAAGTGGCCACGGATGGCGGGGGGCTTGGTTTAGGAGTTTTTGCGGGACCCGGGATTCGTTTTTCTAAGAAAGAAAGTTCAGCAACTTTTGTCGAAGTCGGTCTTACGGTAAAGCTGGGTGGGCTCAATATAGGCGGCGGATTTAAAACTTTGTTTTATAATAGTCCGGGCACTGATGCCTCTGGAGTTGATTTGCCGAAATCCGACACAGGATATTTTATAGTGTTATCAGGTGGTGGTGCGTTTTAAATAAATTAATGATTGATTCAGCATTTTCTGAATTGAAATCGGGTTGATTGATTTTTATCAAAGCCAATTGTTGATCGCGATTAGGTTGTAGCACTTCAAACAAGTCGGTAAATAGTTTCAGTGCCGACGTTTTATCATATTTCAGTTGATCAAAAAGAATATCGATAATGGCTTTTAGATATTTTATAAAATGAATAATGTGCGCATTCATGTCTGAAGCCAAGTAGTCGACTTGTTTTTTAAATTCGACATTTTCTTTAAAATAAAAACCTAATGTATTCTTACGGTAATGGTATGACATCAGTTTAGAAAAAGACCTCTGCTGTTCTGTTTGCACGGGATCCCTAAAAAAATGATCAGCATGAATGAGATCATGCAAAATAAAACTAAAGGGATCGCGTTCCTCTAGAATATAAGTTTTTAAAGATTTTTGATCGATAGGTAGGGTCACACAGCGAATGCCCTGCGACTGAAGGTCAATAATTTCCAAAGTAGTTAGCGGTGCAAAAGTAAGTTTTAGGGGGTATTTCTTAAGAGACCAATGAACCAAGGTTCGATTGACTGAAAGAGGAATAGATCTTAATGAAAGGCAGTCAAAAATCTGAATGACTTCTGGTAAAAGGCGATTGGGTTCCCACTGACGGTGCGGTCCTCCAAGAAAATCTTTGGGTCTTAGGGTTTTAAGAAAAAGCAACACAGTTTCCGCGACCAACAAAGAATCCGAGATCTCTTTCGACTGCCAACGACCATAAACTTCTTCTAAAGAAGACTTTATAGTTTCAGAGACCTGATCTAAATGTTCTAAGTGGATAAAGTTTTTCTTATATCCGTTTCTTCTGATTTGGCTTTGCTGTTGCATTTGCTGTGGCATCAGTCTTTAACTATCAGTTATCTATTTTAATTTCATTAAAATACTTCAAATAATAGTCGGTCATAGACATCAAGGACTTGTAACGAATTTCTAATTGCTTTAGGGATTCGTTTGATTCTGCGGCAGCCAAGTGGCCGTCTTCCCAGCGATAATAATGGGTGCTGTTTCGGGAAAGGCTAAAAATGGCCCCATCCGCATTTAAGGCAATAGCGCCGGCATTTATCGAGCCGAAAAGAGATTTTTCATCTAATAAATTGATGCCGCTGGATAGGTAAGAAGTGGCTGGCAACGTCAATTCATAAAGGGTCGGCATAATGTCAATTTGTGAAGCAAAACGATCTTTTGGTATTTTTATTTTTAATTGTTTAGGCAGGTAAAAATAAATCGGCACACCCCATTTATCCAAAAATTGTTTTTCGTCAAAGTTAATAATCCAAAAATTGTGATCTCCGCTGACAGATAGAAAAGTTTTTTCGCGCAAAACATCGTCAGTTTTAATTTGATCCAAAAAATGGGATAAACTGTAACTGGCATATTGATAAACGGAAAATCTTTTGCCGGCTAGGACTTCGCCTACAATTAATTGCTTTTTCAAGACTTCGGGAATGATTATATTTTTCCGTGCTTGAGAACCTGTCCATTCCGCTAATTTTGAGTGTTGGGGCAGTTGGTAAGGCGGGTGGTTAGTTGTCGTCATGACTAAAATAAATTGTGGTTTAGTGGCCGTTTTTAGTTGATCAAAGATATATTCAAAAAGATCTTCGTCGTAAATTCCCCAGTCATGCTCCTCAAAGTTTTTTAACTGTGCCGGGGACATTTTATTTTTAATTTCAAGGGCTCCTTCTACGGTTTGGAAACCTTGTTTCAGCGCATACTTATTGATATCGCGCCACCCGGGGTTGCCACCATAAACAAATCTGGTTTGATACCCATTCTTTAAATAAGGATTTCCAATTCCGCTGGGAAAAGAAGAATTCAGATGTTCGCTTTCGGTCAAAAATGGCCCTTGTACACGTTGAGGAAAGCCCATCATAAAAGAACTCAACGTTCCAATGGTACTGCCTGCATTCGGCAAGGCATTTAATAAAAGGCTATCTTGCTCGAAATGTTTTTTCAGTGGTCCTAAAAGATCAAATTGATCGGAATTATATCTCATCCAATAACTTCCAAAAGATTCCATCATAATCACAACAACGTGAGGTGGATTAGAAATCTTGGACAAAGAAGATCGACGAACCATTTTTTGAAAAGGGGAATCTCCGGCAATGACTGCCGATGGAGAATCGGCAAAACTATTTTTTCGATAATCACTGATGGCTGTTTGCAAATCCGAATACCCATAGGATTCGGCATTCATATTCCATTTTTTATTTTGATCTTTAAATAATCGAGTGGCTCGGTAAAAGGAGTGGCCAGCGTTAAAGGCGAGAAAGTTAATAAAACTTTCATTGGAAATCACTGTATCTTGGTTACTAAGGGGAAATAAACCCAAAGATCCACGGGCAGTGAGACTAAGTATAATAATAGTTAAAATGGATGTACCTATCGAACGCACCGATTTTAACGACTCGATCTGAATTGAGGAAAAGTATTTTTTAAGCCCGGCGTAAGTGAGAAAAATAAAAACAAGGAAACTTATAATAATTGTAACAAAGGGATAATTTTTCCAGAATGTTCGAACGAGGGCCCAAGTATCATCCTTAAAGAATCCAAAAAACATAATGTTTATATGATCTTGAAAGTAACTATAAAAACCATAGTCGACGGCAAAAAGAACAGTGGTAAAAGTGGCCACAGTTAACCAATAGAAAGTAAGCACTCGACGTAAAATTTTTTCGTCGCGTAAACAAAGAATCAGCAAAAAGGAAAGCAATATAAAATAGGAAATGAGACTTAAATCGAATCTTAAACCCATCCAGAAGCCGTTTAAAAGATCAGGATGAATGGGCTTTAATAACCCAGGATTAAAACAAATAAGTAGACCTAGTCTGTTCAAAGTCATAAGCGATAGCAATAGGAGAAGCAGCGGGAAAAGGATGAATAAACTTCTTTGCGTACATATTCGGAATATGCTCATAAGGCATTTTACTTGCTAATTCTAAGGAAGTTATCTATTTTCGCAACTCGTAAAGGATATTTTTCGATGATCAAACTTACGCAAACCGTGCAAAAGGGTGGTTGTGCCGCCAAGGTGGCCGCTACCGAACTTAGAAAGATCCTGGATCAGGTAAAGTTTCCGACAAAATCAGAACGATTGATGGTGGATGGCGCCCATTTTGACGACGCTGCTATCTTTAAGATCAATGACCAAGTCGCCTTAGTACAGACATTAGATTTCTTTACCCCCATTTTAGATACCCCTTATTTATTTGGTCAGGTGGCATCGGCGAATGCCTTATCAGATGTTTATGCTATGGGGGGAACTCCGACAACTGCCATGGCAATCCTAGCGTTTCCCGTAGCACTATTCGACCATGAGGTGATCGTTCAATTGCTTCAGGGTTGTTCTGATTTACTGGAAAAAGCCGGAGTTAGTTTAGCCGGAGGTCATTCCATCGATGACGATACTCTAAAATTTGGCCTATCGGTTACCGGCGAAATCGTTCCCAGTCAGGTTTGGTCAAACCAATCGGCCAAGGCCGGTGACGACCTTATTTTAACTAAAAAATTAGGGACAGGAACGGTAACGGCGGCGTTAAAGCGTGGTTTGGTAGACGAACAACAAATCAATGAAATCATCCTTTCAATGTGCCAGTTAAACAAAGTTCCACAGATGTTATCGGCAGAGTTCAAATCGGCAGTCCATTCGGCAACCGATATCACTGGGTTTGGGCTTTTAGGGCATACTTTTCAAATGGCAAAAGCCAGCCACCAGGCCATCCAAATTCGTTTTGGTTTACTTCCGGTGTTTGACTTGGCTTACAAAACATTAGAGCAAGAATGCTTTACGAAAGCCCATCGAACCAATGCCGAATACGTTAAAGGCCAAGTTACAGGGCTAGAAAAATTTTCGGAAAATCAAAAACGCATTATGTTTGATCCTCAGACTAGCGGAGGGCTACTATTAAGTGTGGACCCAAATTTTTCTGCGCAGATTTTAAGTTTAATCAAAACCGAATTTCCGGCAGCAGCTTTGATCGGAAAAATAACGGGACCCTGTTCGGATGGTCCGTTCTTAGAGATTATTTAATGTCTGATTTGCCGATTATTGAATTCAGTCATATTTTTTCGGCAACGGGCATGAAAAAATCAGTCGATGTTCGCGCACCGGTTGAATTTGAATCGGGTGCAGTTCCCGGCGCAATGAATTTACCTATCTTAGATAACACTCAAAGAGCCGAAGTCGGAACAGTTTATAAAAATCAAAGCCAAGATGCTGCCGTTGTTTTAGGTCACCAATTAGTTTCAGGTTCTGACAAAGAACTTAAAATTCAGAATTGGAAAAGTTTTTATAAAGACAACCCGCAAGCTTTTATTTACTGTTTTCGTGGTGGCTTACGTTCGCAGACAGCTCAAAAATGGTTGCATGAAGAGGGCATTCAAATACCTCGACTGCAAGGTGGATATAAAAACATTCGCACCCAAATGCTTCAATTCATTCCATTATTAGTGCAAAAAACCGATGCTTTAGTTATATCAGGCGCAACTGGTGCGGGAAAAACAAAACTTCTGCGCAGCCGTGAGCTAGCTACAAA
>JAYSSX010000420.1:0-4719 GCA_043720315.1 Pseudobdellovibrionaceae bacterium
TTGTTCATATTGATTGGACGAATATCAAACGTATTGCTCAACATTTGTGTTGAAGTGACATTCAAGACAAAGAATTTCTTTGGAAGAACGGAACCGGCGCTGATCAAAATTTGAACTTGGTCACGTTTTAAAGACTCATCATTCTGAGGTAAAATTGCCTCAATAGAAACATCGTCTTGAAAATGTAAAGACGGAATGTATTTGGACTTGATTGTAGCTCTTAATGACTCATAGAAAGAATAGTTGTCGTAAACTTTTGCTTTCAACATCATTTTGTCGCCGTCAGTGAAGTTAGTCATGTAGTAGATACGAGCTTTGGCTTCATTTGACTCAAACGCAGATCCATCTGGATTTAAGTCTTCATCCAAGGCCGTTCCGAAACCGCGAAATACCGGTAATTTGATCTTTTTACCATTTACTATGCCCATATTTAAGAATTTAAGAACTTTTGATGCCTGCTCATCGATAACGGTATTTGTTGGTAAAAACAAAAAGTTATTTGCATTTCCACTTAAGTTTTTTTGCTGGTCATCTAACAGTGTGTATTGAACGTATTTCTTTTTTGCGATTTCAACAATGGCCGACATGAAGTAGTCATTTTTGCTATCACCGTTGACGTCAACTTTTAGAACTTGTGTCAATTTTGGTGAATTGTTCAATAAAAAGTCTTCTTGTTGAACCAATTTGCCACTCAAAAGTTTAAAGAAATTGATTTGAATACTTTTTTCAGCACCGTTAGCAATATTTTTCATATTGAAGTACTCAGGATTATTTTCATTGCTGTTATAAACCTTAACTGTATTCAAACTAACGTCTTTAAGATCTAATTTCGTAACTATTGGAATTTTGATCAATTGTGGATCGTCTACGATATTTCGTGAAATATTACCAGTGCTAACAAAAGTTTCTGATTTAGCGTCCTCAGTAATTGTTACTGTATAGTCAAATTCACTATTGTCCTTATACGAACGGATATTAGCTGTAACCGGAATTACTTTCGTTTGACCTTTTATAAGGTCTAAAGTCGTTTTGTTTCCAGAAGTGATTACAATGTTTTCGTCTAATGAATTCACTTCAATTTTTACAGCGCTGGCTGCTTTCCAATAATTTTTAATTGGTAAATTGAAAGAGATCTTGTGATCTTTTGCTGTAATGTTGTGGATTGACTTAAAGTTAGGTCGTACCACTGAAGTTTCAGCAATCGTCATACTTTTTTGAACATTTAAAATCCCGTTTAAAGTATTTTTCTTAAAAACCACACTGTTCGCTCTTGTAGAAGAGCTAAACAATCGGGCTTTGATTTCATCGATAGAAATTCCGTCAAACTGAATTTTTAATAATGCTGCCGCAGCACTCACAAACGGAGCAGCCTGACTGCTACCATTTTTTAAGTCATAACCTTTTATTGGAAATTTTTCAGGAGTTTTTACTGTAGGGATAGTACTTAGGATCTCTTCACCTGGAGCTAACATATCAACATGTCCACCATAGTTAGAAAAGTTGGTTGCTTCACCGTCGATGCTTGAGGCACCTACGCAGATGACGTCATTATAAGTACAAGGGTAAACGATGCCATTGTGATTATTGTTTCCAGAAGCGGCAACGATAGTAATGCCTTTCTCCAAAGCTTCTTTGAAGATACCTTGCAATTTTTCGTTATCGACAACAATTGGCCATCCGATACTTAAGTTAATAACATCGGCTTTGATATCGATCGCGTATTTCATCGCTTTTTGAATACGTTCTTCGAATTTGAATTTCTTCGGAGAGTTCGCATTACCTGCATCATTTGGAGAGGTAACTTTGCCTTCGTCTTTTGAAGTTACTTTAATAGGAATGATTTTGATTTGGTTGGAAACGCCACTGCCTCCAACTTCATTGTTTTGAACAGCAGAGATGATACCAGCCACGTGAGTACCATGAGTAACGTCATCGATCATTGCTGGAGAATCGTCTAAAACGTTCCAGCCCATGCAATCACCAATGTAGCCATTTTTATCTTTGTCTTCAGTCGGTTTGAACGGTTGATTGCCTTCAGCATCACATTCTAAAGTATTTCTGAATAGGTTTGCTTTCAAGTCGGGATGTTCGCGGTCCACACCGCTATCGATAACAGCCACCTTGATGACTTTAGTTGAATTCAGTTTCAACGGTAAAGCATTAATGTCTGTAGTCATATTGGTTGCGGATAATACAGGAATGTTTTTATCATCAAATGCTTCCCTTAGAATGATTTGATTATTATTTTGTAGTCCCCACTGGTAGGAAAACAAAGGATCTTTGAGGGGAGTTTTTAGTGTTGTCGCTGGTTTAATACCTGCGTTGGCACTGATTCCGGCTGCTAAAAGTAAGTTAAATATTAGTTTTGCTTTTTTCATATATCACCTTATTAAATTTTGCGCAATTTTGGTGCGATTAAATTTTGTTTAACAACCAGTAAATTAAAAATTCGCTTTCGGACATGTCTAAATTTGAGGTCGTATAACGAATTGGACCAGCTAATTTTTTGCTTCCGATTAAACCTTCTGCGTCTAACAGGATAGGTTCGTCAGCGGCCTCAGAGCCATCGCGGAATCCTTGAATGCGACCGGCTAAGTAGATGTTCTTTTTTCCACCTAAAGCTTGGATCAATTGTTCACCTGGTAATACCGACTCAAGCAAGGTCACCATTTTTAATCCCATTTTTGCGGCTACTTGAACGTTCATTTTTGGGTTCTTTGGATTTTGCAATTCTTGGTAACCCTTTTGGAACTTTTTAAAGCTATGCATAGTCATCTGTTCGAAACTTCTCTTAAAGTCTTCTTCAGATCGTTCGCCGAAATTTTGCGCTGGCATCTGACCATGTTTTTGAATCAATTGTTCAATGACTCCTGGGCTTACCGAAGCCAAGTAATCAAAAGCTGCTTGATAAATATTTAAAGTCATTTCGATATTATATAGCTGAATGCTTTTCACTTGATCTAAAGCTTGTGGCCAAGTTAATGCCACATTAAATCTTTGATTTAATTTTTGTAGCAATATTTCTGCAGCCTCACGTTTGATGTCCCAACCTTTATTTCGGTAAGTGATCTCGGCAAAAGTTTCTTTTAGAGGACCATGCTGGAAGTCAGGCACTTCAGCGTGTAATGAAATACTTCTAGTATAAGAAGATCCATATAAAGTATCACCAGGATTATCGCCACCGGCGTTATTTACCGAAAGATCAGTGCGGTCGAACTGTTTGTTTAAGCCAAATTCAACAATGTTTGAAACAAACGATTGGAAATCTTTACCCGAACGATCGGATTCGTTCATGTAAATGAAAGACTTATACTTTTTCTCAGGAGTTTTCATTGTGATAAAATCTTGAGAGTGTCCACGTTTCCATCGTAAAAATAAGAAGTCAATTCCAACGGATTTTTCTTTAAAGTAATGTTTTAGTTCTAAAGGATTGTCGATAAATGCGCTTAAGGCTTCTGTCGATCCATTATCAAGGATCATTTTCAAGCTAGTTAAGTTTTGAACTAATTTTCCATATTGTTCTTTGTATTCATCAGAGTCCTTTTTAAGATCCTTATTATATGCCGTGCTTAATTTGTAAAATTTGGTTTTTGCTTCACCCTTTTTACCAGTGAAATTTAGACCTAATATTTGGAAACCACTGGCACGATTACCTAATGAAATTGCGCCACTTTTGTAACTTCCGTCATCGATGTAAATTTGGATGTTTTTATCATCTTTTTTGTAAATATGGATACGGTTTAAAGTCACCTGTTGTGCTTGTGCTTTAAGTAGCAAATCAACGGCGCCAGAAACCGGGTAGTCAAAAGTGAAACCTAAACTTGGACCGAAACTGTCTTGAATCAAAAGTGATTCACCTTTGTCTAAATTTTTGTTGAATTCAGTTAGCGCTTCAGAAATTAAAGTATCTCGCTCCGCGAAAATGGCGTTTCTTTGCTCTTCCGTCATTTCAGTGTCGTAAGGATCAGAATATTTCTGCGCCATGTTTACAATTTTATCTAAAATTTTGCTTAATTGTCCCTTGTAGTAAGGAACAATCATATTTTTCATTGGCTCTTTTAAGCCTTCTTTAATACTTTTTACTGGGCGTACATGGGTGAAAGTTCGGTTGTAAAATAGACCAAGTTGGCCAAACAAGGTTTGACCCGCTTTCAAACCATCAAACCCTAAAAAGACGCCACCGTTAACTCCGAAACCGAAAGTGTCGGCGATTTGCACATTATTATCAGTTCCTAGGAATGATCCGGCAACAACGTCTCGAGACATAATCAAATTACCTGAGAAAGTTGGGATCGTGTAAGCGCGGAACGGAACTTTTTCTAATTTTCCAGTTTCGAAGAATTTACTTACCTGCTGGTTGTAAAGATCTTGTTGATGTTGTGCCACTTTACTAGAGATATCAGTTTTGATTTTCGCATTGACCGTTAAATCAATAAAGTTGCTGATTAAATTAGAAGTTAATTTTGACTTGAATAATGCAGCCAGCTCAGGGCCGTTGATTGGCGAAGCCGGGTCACCGTAAATGAAACGTGAGCCATAATCTGGATAAGCTTCACTTAGTTTTTTTCCATCAACCATTTCTTCACCAATTAGTTTTCCATCAACTAAACGTGTTCCTGAAGAAATTTTTTCGTTAAAGTCATTACATTCAGTACAGGGAGAATTTAAACTTAGGGCCTTGTGCATATACATTTTACGAGCAATCAATTTTTCCACGGC
>JAYSSX010000421.1:0-2813 GCA_043720315.1 Pseudobdellovibrionaceae bacterium
TGTCGAGAATTTAAAAACCGAATTCAAAATCGATGATCAATCTTTTTTCGCTGTCGATGGAATTTCATTAAAAGTTAAAAAAGGTAAAACTTTAGGCATCGTTGGCGAATCTGGCTGTGGAAAATCGGTCACTTCATTATCAATCATGCGTCTGATTCCTTTTCCTGGTAAACTAACTAGCGGTTCTATTTTTTATAAAAACAAAGATATTGTTAAAATCTCAGAAGATGAAATGCGTAAGCTTCGTGGCAAAGAAATGACCATGATTTTTCAAGAGCCGATGACTTCACTAAATCCTGTATTCACAATCGGTTTTCAAATTGAAGAAGTGATTCGATTGCATCATCCGGAATTAAATGGGGCGAAATCAAAAGAGAAAACCATTGAAATGTTAAAAAAAGTGGGAATTCCTTCCCCTTTACAAAGATATAATGAATACCCACATCAACTGTCAGGTGGAATGCGCCAACGGGTAATGATCGCAATGGCGCTTTCTTGTAATCCGCATTTGTTAATTGCCGACGAGCCAACAACAGCATTGGACGTAACCATCCAGGCACAAATTTTAGATTTGTTGCGTAAACTGCAATCTGAATTCCAAATGGGAATGATTTTGATCACTCATGACCTTGGCGTAGTCGCCGAAATGTGCGATGAAGTTGCGGTTATGTACGCGGGAAAAATTGTAGAGTACGCAGGTGTTCACGATATTTTCAAAAATCCAAAACATCATTACACCAAAGGCCTATTAGATTCGGTTCCTTATTTTGAATCAGGCAAAAGATTAGAAAAATTAAAAACGATTCCTGGTTTAGTTCCCAGCCTTACTCATAGACCAAAAGGTTGCCGATTTAACGATCGTTGTCCAAATGTTCAAGAACGCTGCAGGCAGGATGAGCCTCAGTTAATGGCCGTTTCAGGTAGTACGACTCCGGGGTTAGGGCATCAGTTTGCTTGTTTTTATCCACTGCCTTCTTTGGTAAAGGAAGCACAGATATGAACGGTACTCCTTTTTTAAAAGTAGAAAACCTAGTTAAAAAATTTCCTATTCACGGCGGACTTTTTGGATTACCGGTTGCCGATGTGCATGCAGTTTCCGATGTTTCTTTTGAATTAAAAAAGGGAGAAACCCTAGGACTCGTTGGGGAATCTGGTTGTGGCAAGTCAACTTTAGGTCGATGTATCATTAAGTTATTAGATCCGACTTCGGGAAAAATAACTTTTAAAGGTGAAGACATTACTCACGTCAAAGGCGATCACTGGCGCGAACTTAGAAAAAAAATGCAGATTATATTCCAAGATCCCTTTGCTAGCTTGAATCCCAAGATGAGCATTAAAGAAATTCTACAAGAGCCTTTGGTTATTCATAAATTGTTCAAAACTGAAAATGCGATGAATGATCGCGTCCATGAATTGGCCGAATTAGTAGGATTGCGACCGGAATTTCTTAGCCGTTTCCCACACGAGTTTTCAGGTGGACAAAGACAACGTGTAGGAATTGCCCGAGCCTTGGCCGTCGAACCCGAATTAATTATCTGTGACGAGCCGGTTTCGGCTTTAGACGTGTCTATCCAGGCGCAAGTGATCAATTTATTGATGGATCTTCAAAAAAGATTTGGACTGTCTTACATTTTTATCGCGCATGATTTAAAGGTTGTTGAACATGTTTCTCACGAAGTCGCTGTTATGTATTTGGGTAAAATTGTAGAACAGGCTAAAAGCGAGCAGATCTACTTAAGCCCCCAGCATCCGTATACACGGGCTTTGTTGTCTGCAATTCCGGTTTCAGATCCTGATAAAAAAAATAGAGACAGAATTATTTTAACTGGTGATGTTCCTAGTCCGATAAATCCGCCTTCGGGATGCCATTTTCATCCACGTTGCCCGATAGTGACAGAACATTGCAAAACGGTAGTACCTAAATTAGAAGAAAAAAGACCAGCCCATATTGCGGCCTGCCTGAACGTGTAATTGCACCTTATGTGCTATGTACTTAATAAAGTTTCAATAATTTCTTGAATGATTTTTTGTTTATAGGAACCCTTAATTTTTGATTTATGATAAACAAAAGACAATTGAACTTGGAAGACTTCAGCCCCAACTTGTTTCAATTGATATCGTTTCGCAACTGGCTCTGGAAGAATGCCCAACAAGTCAGACTTAGCAATCAAACTGGCGATCACATCATAATCTTTAATTTGGATCTGTTTGTAATTTTCGAATTTCCTTAAAGAAAGAAACAATTTAATCATTTCCGGATTAAAAACAATAGCCTTTGAAGATTCTGCCGCTGGTCCTCGCCAAACGCACATCGACTCTTTCATTATTGGTTTACAAATTAAGTCGGCATTTTTAACTGGGTTAATAACTAATCCTGCATCTAACTCTAACTGAACGATTTTTTTGGTAATATTAATCGAAGATTCGAAAACGGTATTAAAATTCAACAACGGATATTTGTTGGAAATCTGGGGTAAAAAAAGATGATAGTTATTACTGGCTATAGTCTGATGACAACCAAAATTGAAATCACCTTGGAAATCAGTTTCCTTTTGTTCGACTTCAGTAACGTTTCTTTCCCATTGCTCTTCAGACAATTTGATAAGATGGTAAACCTTTTCGCCGAATTCAGTCAGCTCCACACCTTTTACACTTCTTACGAATAGGTTAGTACCTAACTCTTTTTCTAACTTTTTGATGATCTTAGATAACCCAGATTGCTGGATTCCTAGCTCTTCAGAAGTTTTTAGGAAACTTTTATACTTTACGATCTGTAAAAAATATAAAAATTCTTTTTGGAAGGGTTTAAGTTT
>JAYSSX010000422.1:0-10710 GCA_043720315.1 Pseudobdellovibrionaceae bacterium
ATCCAATTTGGTTCTAAGAATTAATATGATCGATGATGACTCCAGGACTATGAAAACTAACAAAATCAGTGGGTTACGGCAAAACCGTCTCCCGCTCCAAACGTATAAAATTGAGACAGTGTTCAAGAATTATCAAAAAAGTGACGATATAAATCATGTATGAAGAAATCAAATCAATACAAGGCATTTGTCATTCTTCTAGGGTTATGCATTACCTATGTTTTTAATGCGGCTATAAGTAATTCGGGCCTATTTAATTCAGAATTAGAAAATCAATATCTGAATAATTTAACCTCAGCACAGAATAGTATACCTGCTGCAGATATAAATTATGTGCAGCCCTATGATCGAGAAAATATATTCTCTTCTGATAAGGGACTTTGTGTTATTAGAAAACCAGGAGCTGAGTTCTTGCAAAATGTTAGTTTTGTTCCACTGGCAACATGTCAGAATGCATGTACAAGTTTAATTGCCTCAACAGCTGGTGTTTCTTGTAAATGGAAATTACAAGAACTGAATACTTTAGCTAATAAAAATACTTGTCGAATTCGTACAAGTGGAAGCTTCTCAGACTTGATAACGCCAGTTGAAACGAATGAACAAGAATGCCAAATACTTTGCAATAATCTTGAAGGACCAAATCCTAATCGAATTTGTGATTGGGGTAGTGAAAGATTAAAAAATCCCCCTTTAGGATATGAGTGCCGTATCTTAGACAATCAAGGTTTAAATTTATCTCAAGCCACCCCGAATAACACCCCATCCTTTCGCTTCCCTTCGACTTGCCAAACCCTCTGTGATCAACAAAGTGCATATGTTGACAGGACCTGCTTGTCAGGAAGTAACTATTTGAAAAAACCGGATGAGGCTCGCTACTGTGAAGTTTATGGCGGTGCCGGAAAAATACTGGTTAAACCTTACTTTGGAAGCAGAATTGACTGCGATACTTCTTGCGCGAGCTTTACTGCAAATCCTAGTCGCCAATGTTTTTACGGTCACCTGAGTATACGTTAGAAAGGCAATAAAAATGAATAGAAAAACTCGGCGAGATTTCTTAAAAGCAGCAAGTACCGTGGTATCTTTACCACTCTTAAGTCAGCTTCCATTTTTATCAGCCATGATTTCGCCTTCGAAGGCCAGTGCTTTAACAACACAACCCAATGTATTGTTTATAACGATTGATGATTTAAATGATTTCGCAAGTCCCTTTGGTGGTTATTCTCAGATTTTAACGCCAAATATGGAAAGATTAGCTAAGCAAAGCCTTGTCTTTCAAAATGCGCACACACCTTGGCCTGAGTGCTCCGGAGCGCGCACCTCTTTTATGACGGGCATCGCTCAATATCGAAGTAAAATGCCAGGGAAAATATTTAATATTTCAACTGATGATGGCGTTAAAGCCGCACTTGGAATTAACTCGTTACAAACTATTCCTCGGTATTTTAAGTCAAAAGGTTACAAAACAATTGGTGGAGGAAAGTTATTTCATGGTGGCTTTGGTATGACATCCGCAGACTATGGTTTCTATGACCAAGCTGCTTGGGATAGCTATTATAACCTTAATTTTAGTGATATTGCTTTTCAGTTTCCGGGGCAACCAAATTATCGAGATGAACTTGTCGTTGATCAAGCGACTCATTCAATCCCCGGAATTGCCTCAAGTAAAATTTCAAAAATGATTGGTGCCTATTATAATACACCTGAACAAGAAGCGGCCATGCCTGATAAATTATTAGCGCAATGGGCAGAACAGCAAATTAAAGCTCTTAGCTTGGCTGGCACAGGTCAGCCTTTTTTTATGGGAATCGGATTTTACAGACCACATATGGCTTTTTATGTTCCACAAAGATTTTATGATATGTATCCGCTTGAGCTTATTCGAACTCAAAATTTTGCGAGCCAAATTGACGATTTAAAAGATACTCCTGACTTTGCGATCAAAAATTTTTTAAATGGTGATCAAGAAGATTTACAATCGATGCTTTTAAAAAATAATCGAAATGGTGCAGCACAAGCAATTCAAGCTTACCTCGCTTCAATTTCTTTTGTTGATGAATGTCTTGGCCAATTACTATCTGCTTTACAACGATATAGCTTAGCTTCAAATACTATGATTGTTTTAACTAGCGATCATGGCTGGTTCCTAGGAGAAAAATTAGGATGGCGTAAATTTCGACTTTACGATCGCGCAACACGTATTCCAATGATGATTTCGATTCCAGGCGGTCCTATTGGAAACACAAATCAAATTGCAAGTTCATTAGATTTATTTCCAACAATGATCGACTACACCGGAGGCCTTAACACAGTTTCAGCAGATTTGCTCAAACAACTTGATGGCAAAAGTTTAAAGCCGCTTCTTGATAACCCACTCAATATAAATACAAATTCTTATGCGATTAGTACTTATATAGACGCCGCACCGAGTACTACATTTTATCATTCCATCAGAACGAGCCGCTGGAGATATACAGCCTACCCGGCAATCCCAGGAAGTCGAATTTCTGAAGAGCTCTTCGATCTAACAAATGACGTTGGAGAAACACGCAACCTTATGTATTGGGAGCCCGAACGATATGCTGCCATCAGAAACTCTTTGCGTGATATTCTACTTAATCGAGTCGGTGCGGCTTAAATTTTATTACTATAATAAAAAACAATACTGGTCTGAAAAGCAACGTTCATTTTTCTGACTCAAACCTTCCATTTTTCTTGCTTGTTGCACATGTGAGGTGGAATCGGCGCTCAGTCTTGTTGCTAGGCTTGGCTTATACGTTTCTGAAGATGACGTTCTAAATGTTTTCGGCAACTCATCGCGGGTAGACTTAAAAGTAGATTCAATTTATTTAAATGGTTGTCATCAAAGTCACCTAAAAAATCCCCCATCGTTCTGGGTACAACCAACATTATTTAAACCTTTCGTTTAGCAAAATGCGGATCGGACCGGTCTTGGCCTAGGCTCTTTGATTTCAAAACAAGCCATCGAAAAGTGCGGTGGAGCCTAACTGTTAATAATATTGATTATGGTAGCATCTTTACGGTGATGCCACATAAGCGGGAATTTCCAATGCCGAGCAAACCAGAGACGGTAGTTTAAGATACAAAAAAAATGCCTATAGTGCCACTTCCTGCTTTTGATTTTTATCTGCAATTATTTAGATTGCAGTTACTCCGACTATATGATGACCAATAAACTAAGCCAACTTGCAAAAACAGTGACGAATAAAATTAGGATGCTTTTTAAAGCCTTAGTCTTGAGTTCTTTGATCCCCAGAGTATTATTAAAAATAGCCTCAAAAGATTCCCACTGCCTACAGCAGGCTCAACAGCACCGCTAAACCCATTTTTTTGCATTCAAGCCTGTACGGTTTCTCTTTAAATCGCGCCAAACTAAAACCAATCCGAACCCTAACAAAATCAGCAAAAGAAATGTCGTAAATGCTTGGGAATTTTTTCGCGGAAATTTAAAAAATTACTACTTTTGTTCACGAACAAAAGTAGTATCTTCAAGCGTCAGGTTGAATTGATGCTGTTTAATGTGCGAACAGCGGTAGTTTTCCAAGGAAACTAAAGCCGGCCCTGTGATGAAAACCGAAAGCACATGGAAACTTTCGACTGATTTCTGATATTCAGAAAAATGACAAAATAGATAACTGACCATTCAAATATTAAGAAAACTGCGTTAATAAAAATCAAAAAAAGAAGGCCTGGAATACCCAAGCCTTCTGACGTTTCTAAAATAGATCTGGTTCGGTTCACAGAACTCATTCAGGCAAACTATTTTACTCCGCTGCTTCCAGCTCCGTAAGTTTGCTCGATGGCTGCTTGTCCACAAGTGGGATCTACCTCGCCACCCGTCGTTAGGTTATGAAGATAAAGGATTGAATCCATTTCACCCTCTAGCGCGGTTCCCAAGCGATCCAATGCATGTTCTGAATCTGCTAATCCGTTTGTTCCTAAACTGGTTTCATCGAACCAATGTCGGTTAAAATCAAAGGGAGTACTGCCCATGATAGAACGAGTATTGTACCACTGACTCTTTTTTAGTTTGAAAATGAACATCCAATGTTTACATCCATCTGCAGGCGAACTCACTGTAATTCCCGGTGCTGTAAAAGCATTAGAAGCACTCATCTCATAACTGCTGGCTACGAAAGGAGAGTAGGCCTGATCACGAAATTCCCCTAAACCATCATCATAAGAAGAGGCGTACCAATCCGTGTGACGATTCACTGAATTTCTGATCCGTTCAAAGGCCATCTCGCGATTTCCCCCTTTAAATCCTGGACCGAACTTTACGATACTATTAAAACCAAAATCAGCTGTCTTCCAAAGCACATCTTGTTTGCTTGACCAAGCTGGAGAGAAATCAAATAACGGAACATCTTTTGGCGCTACCGCCATCCGAGCCAAATAGTCAGCCTTATAAATTTCATAATCAGCTAATTCTTTAGCTTCTTCCTCTTTCACTTTGTCCAAAGCTTCGCCTGTTAAGACAATCTCTTTACCGGACTCATCATCCCATCCGACATATTCACCTTGGGCGTTTTTTTCGATAGAAGAATAAAACGGATTTAGCTTTTCGGGTCCACTACCTGTTTTAAAACCGAATGGTTTGGTCATCGGAGACAAATGCGGAATTACGGTAACGTTTGAACCAGACTCACCAAAAGTCTCTTCATATTTTGGATCATATAGCATCCAAGTCGCTAGTCCCGCGCGGGCAGCTGACCATCGATATTTAAATGGACTGGTGAAATACTTTTCGCAAATATTCGGATCTTCAAATTTTTCCTTAACCTTATCTTTTAAGACCAATGTTCCATCGGGCTTTCTTGTACAACTATTTCCAATCGTAGACGAATACCAAATCATTCCATTGGATTCAGGTGAGTTTGGCTTAAAATTGGAATCTCCACGGAAGTCATAGAAAGAATCTTTGTCGTCTTGGGTACAAGTGTTCTTTCTTTCTGCATAAGCCGCATATTCTTTGCGATATTTAGCAATTGCTGACTCTTTGGCCTTTGTTTTAACCGGTTTCGAAGTCGGATACTCACCTTCATCAATAGCATCTTCGTCAATCGTCCAACCATATTTTTTGCTGCACTCTTGTACTGAACTTCCCGCATTTGTGCAATCAGTCAGTAAGTTGGTAAGTTCCTCTTCATATCCGGATGCTAATTTACTAAGCTCCAGCTCGGTCAGCTGAGTGCCTGCTTGTTCTGCAATACTTCTTTTTGGCCTGTCGTTTTGGCCATAGTATTGATCACCGCCACCGCCGAAAATTCTTCCCATTAAAACATATTTTTCGAAAATAAATTTAGTTTCGCAAACTGAAAACGGCTCAATCGGAAAGTCTTCGTTGTATTTACCAATAATGGCACGCTGATTATTTTCTTCGTTATACATTTTTTTAGCATTAAAAATGGCCTGAGTGTTTACGATGTACGAATTATATGAATGTGCCGACATTTTAGACCAAATATTTTCCTTGGGCTTAATAGGGCCTTGTTTGGTTGCAGGCAAAGTGTACATTTTCTTTATCCAGTTAATTTTATTTTCAATTAATGTCGGTCGATCACGAAATTCTCCGCATAATACCGTTAAAAATACATGGGCATTTTTACGACCATTAAAAACTTCTTTTACCTTAGGTACGTTAGCTGGAGGTTCTACAAGGTCTTTACCGTTCTTCAATTTATAGGCATATAGAGGGCCTGAGTAAAAATAATAACTGAATGGCGAAATCATCGCCAACTTTTCGACAACGCCATTTAAATACTGTGAACCATATTTGGGTTGCGGAATTTCGATGCTATTACGATTTCCGACACAATATTTATTCCAAATAGCTTCTTCTTGAAGAGCACTGACTAGCGCTCCCGTTTCCGACAAAACTGGTGGCATCTCATTGGCGCCAGCTAGAACCGAATAACAACTTAGTGCGATCAAAAGGCTTAATATTTTTTTCATATTTATCATCCTTAATAATTATTTTTTAACAATTGAAAATTCGGGGTTAAATCCAATGACATTTTTGCGACTGACACAAGGGTCACTGGATACTTCAGCACTGACACATAAAAAAGGTTTGGCCCGAGCTCGTTTAGATTGTTTTACAATTTGGCGTTTCCATTTCGTCAGCCAGGTTTTGTATTCGGCCGATACAAAACTTTCAGGAATGTTAATTGAACGATAACCGTCGGCCTTATTTACTCGGCCATCTTTATTACAATCCAAAGCTACAGAGTACATAGTGTCGCCAGAATCTTTGGCAAAATAATTACTTTCAGAAAGCTCAATTTTACCACATTTAAAAATACTTTTCAGACGACTCTTAGAAACCGAACTTGGAGAACGGGAAGAGTCAAAATGTGTCACTTCGTAAGGTGGTGCAAACTCCGTCACGTTAGGATTGGTTGTATTTGGAGCGGCAGGAACCTGGTTCGTTTGTACGGGCTGGTGTTGGCAGGCAACAAATATCAATAAAAATAACGGCACTATTGCTTTTTTCATAATCACTCCATTGAAAATTAATAATTAAGCATCAAATGAACACTGGCCTTTGACAAGCCTTTTGTTTTTCGTTTACAGGATATTAACCTACTGCCTACGTATTCAGCAGAGACGTCAGTTAGATTCTCCAAAGTTAAACGGATAGTTCACTGTGGTTACGGTTCCGTAAGCAGAAGCAGGAACAACCGCCTGTTTATAAATGTCTATGATACAATTTTCCAACTGCGGATCTGAAATGGTGGACTTATCACGAAGGACCTCAATCGAAGTCAATTTTCCTTTATCATCAATTGTGAACCTCAGTTCTAAGGTTCCCTTGATGTCCTTGTTCTGTTTCAAAGATTCAGCATAACAACTTTTTGCTAACTGCGCCTTAGAGCGAATGGATGCCTTGATTCGATTTTTAGCAACGGTAACAGCATTTGCACTTTTACCAGCTGCGAAACAAAGTGAAATGGGAAGTGCCCATAAAAAAACAAGCGTTAGAACAATACTTTTTTGATTTTTCAAATTTATCACCTACTATGTACAAGTATGCATCAAAAAACAGTCGTTAAACAAGCGACATTATCTGAACTTCCCTTGCTGACTGTCCTTTTCGACCAGTACAGACAGTTTTATAAACAGCCCAGCCAGCCACTGGACTGTGCCGAATTTCTTAAAGGCAGAATCAGCCAGCAGGAATCTTTTTTGTTTATTGCAACTCAAGATTCCGATGCCATCGGATTTATTCAACTATATCCCAGTTTCTCCTCCATAGGACTGAGAAGATTGCTGATCCTCAATGATTTATATGTCGCTGTTAATTTTAGGAAAATGGGTGTAGCGCAAATGTTGATGGCCTATTGTATGGACTGGGCCAAGGAAAAGGACTACAAGGGATTAACCTTAAAAACGGCGAAAGATAATTTAGGAGCGCAAAGTCTTTACAAAAAATTAGGATGGATTAAAGACGAAAAGTTTGATTCTTATCAGTTAATTTTTTAACCAGTCTATCATCATCTGCGTCAATCGCCCATCACTGATGCGATCAAAACCGGTAAACATAGGGCCAGAGTTAACTTCTAACAAATGCAATTCCCCTGTTTGTGGATGAGTTTTAAAATCCGCTGCCGCAAACTCCAAACCCATAGAATCCGTCAGCTTCAGAAAAGGAATTTTTAATTTTTCTGGGGTATCAACCAGCTCTAATTTTGTATTATTAGATTCGCGGTAATCCAAAGAATCTGAAGTGACCTTAAAACTAATCAACTGATCTCCAGCACGAAAAATACGGACTTCGGGAAAAGCAAGTTCTTCTTGAATAGTCACTGGCCCAACTAGGACATTTTCTGATCCGCTTTGCACCGGAGACTCTAACAATTTACGAGTAAAAGCACCACCCTCGACCGGTTTTTCAATCCACTTTTTCTCTGCAGCTTTTTCATTGATCAGCAACTTCGAATTAGAAAAAAAAGTAGCAGCTACTGGAGTTCCAAATCTTTTAGCATTTAAAAGAGTTTCCAATTTATTAACAGCGTTGCGATGATAATAACGACGATTGAAAAACTTTAGTTCCGGACTGGCTAACATCCAACCCATAAATAAACCAAACCAGGCTTCGGCTTTGTAAAATGCACTTTGATCCTTGGTCTCTAGATATTCAAAAACATTGGGTCGAATGAACACAGACCTTGTTTCCATCTTTACTTTGTCGACAACAAGAGTACCAGTAGCCACGTCTACAGTGACTTCAGGAATATTCGCTTTTCCCACCAGAACAGCATGAAAAGAAATACCCAACTGATTACAACGGAGAACTAATCTTAAAATGTTGTGATCTGTGTCTCCACCGACAATGAGAATATCCTTGCGGTTAGAACTCACCGTTGTCTCCGTCCAGTGACAAATGTGAACGTATTTCCTGATCTAATCTGAATGCCAAACCATCTTCATTTTCAGCCAGGGCTATCTCTAGTCCCCGCTCACGCTCGAAAGCATCAATGGATTGCGAAACATCAGCAAAAATTAGAGTTTGTGAAACTTGTAGATGATCATGTTGCTCGCGTGGAATGGAATGATATGGGTCTTCGGTTAGTGCTTGAACATCATTGTAGACCTGATCAGAAACCAAGGGCGGCTGATCTTCATAGGATGGCTGCTGATCCTGAAACAAAGGTTCGGCAGAAAGAACACCTACCTCTCGTAAACTTTGATTTGGGTCTAAAAACGAATTTAAATTTTCCTCAGGGACGGAAATTTGTTTTTCAATTCCAGAGGCTTGAAATCCCTCAATCGCCGGATTGGCATCAGCAAAACTAGGACTCACTTCAGAATGGGGATGTTCATAATTGTAAGTAATGGCCTGAGGAAAAAGGTGTTCGATGATATGGTCAGCAACTACCGAAGCTTCAAAAGTTTGCCGGACGTCACTTAAAACTTGGTCGTGAAGGTGATGATTGGAAAGGTCGACAGCAAATGGGGCCTCAGCGGGAATAGAGAATGAAATTAAATCGCCGGACGACGTCGCCGATTGTATTTGTTCTTGAAGAATTTTTTCCCAGCCAGATTCATCCGAAGACATGAAATCCCCTCAAAGTGACTAGTCCTTATCGTCATAATTGCTGACATTCTAAAATCAGAATATTGAGTAAAAAATGGTGTCTCAGTTTGGGACCGTTGGAAATTTATGGTTTAAAAACGAGGGCTGAGATTTGCTTTTCAATCTCTTTGATTTGATCTTTTTCACGCACATCGCCAATTGGAATATAATGTAGTTTCTCGGCATCACAATCGTAACCCGATACTAACAGTACCCAAAGTGCAGCAGCTACGGCAGTACGACGGTTGGCCACCTTAAACAAATGGGCTTTTACAAATTCCAGATAAGCATAGGCGGCACCTTCAATACCTTGCCCATTTCCGCTCATAAACAATGCATTTCCTATGATATCCCGAGCCTTAGCCATTGGGTTGGAAATGATCGAAAATTGAATCACGCGCCCATCGGGCAATATCACGTCGACAGCCTCTAAACGATACGGCTCGTAATCATCATCATGCTGTTTGCCAGCAAGAAATTTGTTGGTCCGCGAAATTTCCGTTGTGCTCAGCTTCTTGATTCCAGATGATTCCTTACGAACATAATCAACGACGTGTAAAAACTTTTGATGATCTAAGTGCTTTTGCAAAAAACTTTTTGGTGTGACCATCTTTGTTTCAATCCTTTACCTCTAACTATTGAGTTGACTCGTAAAAAGGTCAAGGCTTAGTATCGCTTAACCAACCAGGAGAAATCTTATGTTATACGAATTAACGATTCCACAATTTTCAAAAATGCTTAGAAACTTAAACCACTTACTTGGTAAAGGGATAGAATACGCCCAAGCTAAAAAATTTGAACCAGAAGTTTTGATGGAATCACGCCTTGCTCCTGATCAATTTGGTTTAACCAGACAAATTCAAATCGCATGCGACACAGCAAAACTATGCGCTTCTCGCCTAACAGGAAAAGAAGCTCCCGTTCATGTCGATAACGAAAAAACAATGGCTGAATTGAGAACTCGCATCGAGCAAGTGGTCACTTATTTAAATTCGTTTTCTGAAGCCGACTTCAAAGATAGCGCGAAAAAACAGATCACGCATGCACGTTGGGAAGGTAAATATTTACTAGGCGACGAATTCGTTCTTCAACATGCGATTCCTAATTTTTATTTCCATATTACAACGGCCTATTCCATTTTACGTCATAACGGTGTCGAAATTGGAAAAAAAGACTACTTAGGTGAAATGCCTTTCCGAAAATAATTGATAGTGAATCCGCATTATTCCATTCGTTTCGCAACCGCTGCCGACTCGGCGCAAATTTTTTTTCTTATTCAAAGTTTGGCCAAGTTTGAGAAGTTATCGCATGAGGTGAGCGCTTCCGAATCACAATTAAAACAAAACCTTTTTGATTTGGAATCGCCGGCCGAAGTTTTAATCGCCGAAACCAACGAAGGGAAGGCGATTGGATTTGCACTATTTTTTCATACCTTCTCTACTTTTTTAGGAAAAAAAGGTATTTACCTGGAAGATCTTTTTGTTATTCCGGAATTTCGCTCCTCAGGAATAGGAATGGCTTTACTTTCGCAGCTAGCCAAAATCGCTCTACAAAGAAACTGTGGGCGAATGGAATGGTCGGTTCTGAATTGGAATCAAAAGGCCATTGAGCTT
>JAYSSX010000423.1:0-2265 GCA_043720315.1 Pseudobdellovibrionaceae bacterium
CCTGCTGATATCTATTTAGAAGGCAGTGATCAACATCGGGGATGGTTTAATACTAGTTTGCTATCGTCAATTGCGGTTTATGATCAAGCTCCCTTTAAGGCATTAATCACTCACGGTTTTGTGATGGACTCTCAAGGTCTGAAAATGAGTAAGTCTAAAGGTAATGTGATCGATCCTCAAGAAGTTGCCAAACAAAGTGGTATGGAGATCTTGCGTCTTTGGACGGCTTATGAAGATTATGGACAAGACCTTTCGTGCGGCAAAAACGAACTTGAAAGAGTAACAGAAACTTATCGTAAAATCAGAAACACCATGAAATATATGTTAGGTGTTCCATTTGATTTTGATAAGTCCAAAGATCAAGTGGCCTACAATCAGATGACTGAAATAGATCAATGGATCCTCGCCCGGCTTTACGATTTAAATAAGAAGATAACTGCAGCCTATGAAGAGTATGCCTTTTACAAGGTCTACCACTTGTTAAACAATTTTTTTACTGTTGATCTTTCTGCAAATTATTTAGATGTCGTTAAGGATCGCTTGTACACGTGGAAACAAAATGGATTACCTAGACGCTCTACGCAGACTGCGGTTTCACTGATAACGGATTATCTTATTCGTATGATGGCACCGATTTTGTCTTTTTTGGCGGAAGAAGCCTATTCCTATACCAGCGGAACGAAAGAAGATAGTGTGCTGCTTTTAGACTTTCCCAAAGCTCCAGAAGATTGGAATAAAGAAGCGGTACTGCAGAGATTCGAAGAACACTTCAAAGTGCGAACTGATGTTCAAAAAGCCTTAGAGGAACTTCGTGCCCAAAAAATTATTGGCGCTAGTCTAGAAGCAATTGTTCAAATCAGTGCCGATGAAAAAATAAAGGCGCGTTTAGATCAGTTTTCAGGGCTAAGGGAATTTCTGATTGTTTCTGAAGTTGAAGTGACTTCTGGCAATTATGGTATCAAAGTAGCTAAGATGGAAGGCGAAAAGTGCGTTCGTTGTTGGATTTACTCGAAAGAAATCAGTAAAGATGCAAAATTTGCTGGAATTTGTCCGAAATGTGTTGAAGCATTAAGTTAGTTAGACTTTTAAGGATGGGTCGTTGATGAAAAAAAAGTACATTGTATTGGCAGGAATATCAGGGATCCTGATTGCCTTAGATCAAATTGTGAAAATTTACGTTCACACTCACTTTCTTTTAGGCGAATCCATTTCGGTCATCAAAGGCTTTTTTAATATTACTTATGTGCGAAACCCTGGCGCTGCTTTTGGTTTTTTAGCTGAAAGCCATCCGGCTTTTCGCGAGATATTTTTTTTAGCAATGCCACCTGTTGCCTTGCTGATTATTTTATTAATTCTTCGTGGCGTTGACGACGACGATTATTTACAAACTATTTCCTTGTCTTCGGTTTTCGGTGGCGCCATTGGTAATTACATCGATCGAATCCGTTTTCGTTACGTCATCGACTTTTTAGACTTCCACGTTAACGAAACTTGGACCTATCCTGCATTTAATATTGCTGATTCGGCAATTGTAGTTGGAGTAATTATTTTGCTTATCCTTATGTTTCTAGAGGAAAAAAATAAAAAGACCCAAAAGGTCGCCACTTTTAATTAATGCCTTCAATTATTTATTTTGTTTATAACTCGATATTAATAACGGCTTTGATCTTAGCTGTTCATTTTTACTCGAATAAAAACGAAAAAGAAAATCTGCTAGCCTTAAAAATTCTAATGATAATGATTTTGTTCGGAATAACTGGCGCAAGAATGTTTCATGTGTTTTATGAAGAACCGGATTATTACCGAGCCGATCCGGTAAAAGTTCTTTATTTCTGGCAAGGTGGATTTGTTTATTTCGGTGGATTTATTTCAGCCATAGCGGCCGCCAGTGTTTATCTATTTATCAAAAAAGAAAATTTCTGGAAGTGGGCCGATTTTTTTACCGTTTTTGCTAGTTTAGCCTACGCATTCGGTAGAATTGGCTGTTATATCAGCGGTTGCTGTTATGGCAGTTATCATGCCTTTCCTTGGGGTTTTTACCGTCATCCAACGCAAATTTATTCTACAATATTAGAGCTATTTGCATTGTTTGTTTTAGTGAAAACCCGAAATAAAAAAGAAAAAGCGGGTCAGTTTTTCATATGTTGGGTCATTTACCATTGTCTCAATCGACTTATTGTCGAACCTTATCGCGATGACTTTCGGGGAGAAAATATTTTTGGATTATCTATCTCTACAGTAGTTAGCCTGGCTTTATTAGTGTTA
>JAYSSX010000424.1:0-2820 GCA_043720315.1 Pseudobdellovibrionaceae bacterium
AAACCATTGTAAATAAGTAACCCGTCCATCTCTTGCGGAAAGTAACAACGCATGTTTAAAGGATGCGAGTGAAAATCTGGATGGTCTTTGTTTGAAATAACACGGGTTGGTCGCTATTTGTTCTCAGCAAGATGGGCGTAGCGTCTGGCTCGAAATTTTTGTATCTGCTGGCACCAAAAAGTTAAGTGAATTAAAAGGTCAAGGTCAATCAGTATTGGAAAAAAATCAGGTCTATATTTTTTAGCGGTCGCCAAGCAGGTTAAAAGAAAATATTTTTAGCACGCCATCGCTCCCAGGCCCACGCAGTACAATTCGATTTCTATCTTCGGAAACTTCCATATCCCAATTTGAATTTTCATTTGAATTAAACTTTAAAGGTGGCCGTCCATCAATGGGCACAAAAACAGCTTCGCGAGTGTGATTGTTCGTTGAAGCCGATAGTGGATAACCCAACAAAAGTCCAAATCCTATATTGGTCGATATTAGCTTTGGCACGGCTGGGTAATCGCTTGGAAATTCGTTGATCCGAACGCATTCATTTGAATTCTTTATTAAATAAAAATAATAGACTTTCACGGCGGCTTCATAAGTAAATAGAAAAACTTTCTGATTGTTCAAAGCGCCTAAAAACATTTTCTTACCAGCGGCCTCTTCACAAATCGCACTGGAGGTAGCGTTAGCCAAGTTGACGTGAAATAACGTTGGGCTTTCGGGATTGGCGCCAAAGCCATAAAGATGGGTGTCATTGGCCAGGGCGACTTTCAGGCCATAGCCAGACTGAGAAAAATTGTCTAGGTCGACTTGGCTGGAAGTTCCGGATGGGGTCTTCAGATGAGGATCGATCGGGACAATGATGCTGACGCCACTTAAAATATTGTAAGCGACACGTTTTAAATCCATGTCTACTGTCATCAGCCATTGTTTGTTGGTCGAAATCCATTCAATTTTTTTATTTTCACCCAGAACTTTTCTGATCCCATTCTGTAAATTAATCTGAACCACATTTGTTTTTGTATTCGCGCAATATTCTGTGGCGATCATGTTACTTTCATTTTCGATGAACTCAGCGCTATGCAAAGCGAATAAACAGCCCGTGCTGCCAAATGGATAATCGACGGAGGTTTTCGTTTTTGCATCGTAAATTTCAAGTACATTCGAGACACCATCTTTAATTGGCCATAAAATCAAGGCACGATTTGTCTGCGGAAGAATTTTGTAACCCGCTGAATCCGTAATGACATGGACGTCAGAAATGGTGTCACTTATTTTATCGAATACACGAAGCACGACTGAATCTGGCCTTTGTTGAAACCCAAGAATTCTAGTGTCATAAAAAAGATGACCATCATTTGTTAAAACGGCCTCCTGGCTACTATAGGCTTCAGGCGAAGCACCAGCAACTAAGTTGGTTAATTTTTTAGTCGTCGCAGTTTTAAAGTCATAGCTAAAAAGTGAAGGCCACATTTCCGAATCCGATTTAGCTGCAAACATTGTATGATCTTTATCATTGGCCCGGATTCGATAGATAACATTGTAATTGTCATCCAAAATAGCTTTTGAAAAGTCCATCACTGAGTTATCCAAGGCGATTTTGAAAAGATGGGTTACAGTCGTGAAGAATTGCGATGAAAAATAGTTTCGTGAAATTTCCGAAAAAAACATAACTTCACCGTTTCCAAGAAGATAAAAAGGACCCGCGTCTTGTGTTGTCAATTGGCGAAGGTTCCACTTTGATGTATCCAAAGTACCACCAACCACGCAAGCTAGTTTTCCTTCAGGAACTCCAATTATCTTACTGGCAATAATTTGACCTGCGAATTTTTTTGAGTTATCGACAATCGGTGTAGAAAAGTTGACAACGAATTTGATTTGATCGGAAGCGTAAATGACCTTATCCGATGAAAGAATTCGGCTGATCGGAAAATCAGGTTGTAAGTGATCTGCAAAATAAATTCGAGTCAGCGCTAAATTGCTATCGCGATCGTAGTGGGAAACAATTTCAAAACTGGGGTTTTCAAAATCATCGCGGCAGAGCACTTCCGCCAAACTATTTGGAATTCCAACTGGCTTTACTTCGTAGCGTTTGAAGAGAGTGTCCTTTATAGAAAGGAATTCGCTTTGAAAAGGTGATACATTCATGTCGGTGAACAAAACCGGAGAACTTTGTATAGCACATTGATTTAATTTATTCTCGTAAAGATACGCTAGGCCATTTTTGACCTCTGTAATTTGATCAGCAGCGGCATTGCCTTCACAGGTGTAGCTTGGAGTGTAATGGTAAAAGACACCATTCAATTTACCTTCGTAACCGCCGCCATTACCTGAAAGACTGGAAGAAGCACGCAGATTTGAAACAGTGAATGGCGAACCCGATCCGCAGTTCTGAAAAATAAAGATAAGTAATAATCCACTAATGAGTAAAAAGAAGGGCCTGATGAATTTCATTCTTCTTCACTTATCGGACTATTTGGCATTTCGTTAAGTTTTCAAGCTTCATATCTCAATTTGAGATATGAACGAATTGCCCGGCAATTCCTGTTACCGAAAAAAAGGATTCAATAATTCCAATAATAGCCATTAAAGATGGATGCCTTGTAATTACAGTTACCGAAAATCAGTCTAAACTTTGGTCCATAACCTTAACGGGGGGCGAAGATTTGGATGAAGTCAGCAAGGATGCTGTTTTTTACCAACTGGCACAGCGCTATGTTTGGCTAGGGACTAAAAAAGAGAAGATGGATTTATTGATTGAAATTGAAAACATTATTTTACCGAAGCTCAATATTAAGTCTATGCACCGGAAAAGTTTAATCAGAAAAT
>JAYSSX010000425.1:0-3347 GCA_043720315.1 Pseudobdellovibrionaceae bacterium
TGCAAGATGTCGTGTTTCGTGCACCACTGGTCAAAAATATGATCGCCTGTAACACCACGAAGTGAAGTAAATTTGTCCGTAAAAGCTGTATCATTATCAGTCTGGATTTCTATGATCGGGAACGGACAGATCATGATTAATTCTTTTAAAAAACTAACCACTGATAAATTTGATTTCTCGCCATAGATTCTGATCATTCGCCAGCTTGAATGATGGTCCACACAGCTCAGTTGATATAACTGCTCGCCATTGATTTTGTAGGGAACATATTTAAAATCCATTTGTAAGTAACCAGGCAAGGGTCTGCGATACCTTTTTAAATGTTTTTTGGTTAGCTTTTCTGCGAGCTTGCGACTGATTAGTTTTGCACGACGTAAAATCGCATAAACGGTGCTTGGGGGAACCGTAATTGAATAAATATAGTCTAACTCGTGTGATATTCTCTCGGGCCCAAGGCTTGGATCAGTGCGTCTGATTTGAATGACCTTTTTTTCTTTTCTGGGCTTAGTCCTATTCGGTGACCGATAGGGCTTGCGTGATTTAGAGTGTAGCTTTTCAAGTCGTGGTTCTTTACGCAGTCGCGTTCCCCATTTGTTATAGCAGTCCATCGACCAGCCATAAAAAGAACACGCCTGGGTCAGCGATTTTGGCGACATCGTGATTTGTTTCAACTTCATCCATCGACTTCGTGCTTCAGTATCACGTAACTTGTTGGCTTCACTGGCTAACCTTGGCAGTATTAAACGTAATTGTTTACGTAGTTGGGACATCTTCGACTCCTTTCAAAGATTAAATTTCTATTTTGCTAATAAAATTAAACCCTTGAATGGTCCTGGATGTCCCGCTTTTCCCTACGCAAGGTCCAGGCCATTGCTAAAAGAAAAATGATTCCAATTACATATCCAAAAACAACCGCCGATGTCCCTAAGTTATTTAGAAAAAATTGGGCTTAGAAATAACTTTTCTTGGCTGCTGACAAAAGCATTTACACAAAAATAGAACCAAACTCGCAATAGCTATACTTATTCTGGCTGGTCCTTTGCTATTTGGTATTCATATGAAAAAATTAACGCTACTTATATTATCTTTGTTTCCAATTATTTCTAACGCTCAAAACTCTAACCCTTCTATAGATGGAGTGAACTACGCAGGATTTAAAGCGCACGGATCCCAATCTTGTACGTTCGTAAGCAATTCAGCCTACAGCTGTAGCGAAGCCAGTATTATCGGGTCAATAATTTCGACTTCGATTATCAGCTTCAATTCAAAGGAAGAACTTTGCAGTCAATTAGGTAATCAAAATTTAAATTCAGTGATCATGACAGGCTTAAACTACTCAGTTGCAAAAACTGTAAGACACCAATATTTGATAGATTCATGTTCGCCTTCAGACGGTATAGATTTACCTGTCCAAATAAATCCGCTTCTAAAAACTATGTCTTGTCGCTTAATTGTTGAAGGCCTAGATGGTGCTAAAGGTGATAGTGGATCGATGCAAATTCCTATTTCAGCAAACGGAATGGCTGGCCAAGTTTACACAACCATGATTAAAGAGAAAATGACTGAACAATTAACTATGACTACTAAGAAAATGTCTTCGCAATACGTTCGAATTCAGTATCGATTTTCAAAAGATTCAACAGCGGCCGAAACGGATCAACTTTCAGTTACTGCAACGGTTACTAACGGAGCGACAGTAAGTATAAAAGGTGAAGCTCGTAGTGGCGTTGCTCTAAATATTACTAAAAATGGTGATGTTGAAAAAGCAGAGATTAAATGTGCAGTGACTGATGCGACGTCTGTTCAAAAAGAAACTCTAGATGATAGTTACAGTTGTAATGTTTCAGGTTCAAACAATGTTGGAAATTATGGAACTGCAGCACCGCTAACAAGCTTACTTGCTGATAAAGTTACATTAACAAAACCTGAATCAAAAATAGATGTGGCTGTCAACGCAGATATTCCAGCTGTTGCAATTTTCAATGCTCAGCTTACTCCGTCGGGATTATCGGCAATTACAGCAAAAGTAAATCTAAACAAACCAGCAGAGTTCAGAGTCACAAATTTATCACAAGGTGTTAACATTAAATGTAAGTAAGACTTCGTCGAATGTTCTCAAGATAAACGCTGCAAGGTCGCCAATATCAGTTAACAGCCCTTCCAGTAAAGCATTGCATTGAGTTGTTGAGAAGAAAAACTCACATTCCAAAAAAAAAGGCCGTTCATAGAACGACCTTTTTTTATTTAAAATGTTAAATTTAAAATTACGAAACTTTTTTCAAAATCCCATCAAGAATTCCGCGCTGACCCATGCGGCGTGTTTCCACGTAATAGATTAAATCATCTACGATTTGAATGTCGCGATTGTTTTGAGGCAAGAAGCGAATGCCTGCACCGATCGAATTTTTCCAAACAACCAATGCCGTGATTTTTCGTTCACGAGCTGCAACCACGAAAGTCAGATTAATCTTTTCTTCGATACGAAGATCATGGCTAGGGATTTCAAGAAATGCCCCAGAGATACTAATATTTTTAAGTACACCCTGCGTATCTTGTCGTGCGTAGCTCCGACGAAAGGACACATCTAAAAATAGTGGTGTTCTTGGTGCCGGCGACTTATTTGTTTCCACGAGAAACTCCTTTTGGTGTTCTTAGCAAAATCTATATCGGCTAACTTATTGAAAAAGTTAAGAAATTCTCATTTTGAAACACCGGTTTAAATAGCCTAGGGACAATTTAATGGCAATTTCAGGAAACTTGACATAAAATAGGACTAAGGTCATATTAGTTTTATCTACTAATAATTAAAAATCACGTTTCTAAATCCATGAACTTAACAACCAACTAAAACCTAACAACAAAAAACCCACCCAATATTAAAATCATACAAATTTTAAATTCAAATCAGAAATCTTAACGAGGAGATCTCTTGGCAAAAAAAGAAGTTATCATAGAGCCGACGCCGAAACGTAAGGGACGCAAACCAACATCAGATTCGGATATAGTCGCAGACAACATCCCATCGCGAGTAGATTCTATTAGCGCACAACCTAAAGCAGAGCCCGCGCAACAAGCTCCGCCAGTAAATACACAAACTCCTGCATCTGTACCGAATTCATCAACAGATGCGTTAGCGGCGACAGCAGCTCCCACAGCGACTCCTGCTGCAGCGGCTGCATCACAAAATCAACCTTTACCTTCTACAGGTGGCGGCGGAGATCACCAACGCAACAATAATCCGTACCGCAAATTTGGTGGCGGCGGTGGTGGCGGTCAACAACGGAATAATAATAATCAAAATCGTCACAGCAATCAGAACAATAATCCACGCCGTGATTTTCGCAATG
>JAYSSX010000426.1:0-3281 GCA_043720315.1 Pseudobdellovibrionaceae bacterium
TGAAAAAGTAACTTTGGAGAAAAAAATTGCAGTTGTCGGTGGCGGAGCCGCAGGAATGAATGCAGCTTTGGTTTTATTACAGCGGGGCCATTCAGTGACCGTGTTTGAACAAAAAGAATCGACAGGTGGGCAATTCATTTTGGCAGCATTAATTCCAGGCAAGGCCGACTACGGTCGAAGTATAAAGTATTGGCAAAATCAATTGACTATTTTGGGTGGTCAGTTGGTTTTGAAGAAAAAAGTAATCACATTAGACGAGCTGTCGGGTTTCGATCACGTGGTTATTGCAACGGGAGTAAAACCACGCCAACCGAAAATTGAAGGTATTGAATTGCCCCACGTCTATTTTTACGATGATTTTTTGAATAAGGGCATTCAGCCGAAACAAAAAATAGTCATTATCGGTGCGGGAGGTATTGGGGTTGATATCGCCTGTTACGTCACCGGAAAAAATTCTCATAAGGATAGTTCTGCCAAGGAATTTTTTAAGCACTGGAACATTGATCCTAAGGTTCGGGGTGGTTTAATAGCTGATAAAAAATATATTTCCCATTCAAAGATCACTTTGCTGCAAAGATCTGAAGGTGGACTAGGAAAGGGCTTGGGAAAAACGACGGGGTGGATTCATCGATTGGAATTAAAAAAGCAAGGTGTGAAGTTTATAAATAATTTGGATTACCATCGGATTACCTCAGACTCTGTCGAAGTTAGGTTGAAATCGGGAGAGTTTAAAAAAATAGAAGCTGATCAAGTTATTATTTGCGCGGGACAAGAATCAGTGATGGAGTTAGTCCCAATGTTAGTGGCTGCCGGTAAACCTTTTTCCGTCATTGGTGGGGCCAAATTAGCAGGCGAGCTGGATGCTAAAAGAGCGATTCGCGAGGCCTATGAATTAATTTTTTCAATTTGATTTTTAATTGCTAGATACACGATAATAAGTTTTTAGTAAAGGGGAGCGTATGCTGATTTTATTACTGGTTTTAGTTTTGTTAGTGGCTTTTGTTTTTTATGTAAACATGCAACCAGGTGAATTCAATTACTCTAGAAAGACCATGATTAAGTCTCCGGCAGAAAGAATATTTTCACAAATTAATGACTTTCATAATTGGAAGAATTGGTCGCCTTGGGCGAATATTGATCCGTCGATGAAATTAGATATCACTGGCACACCTAAAGGAGTTGGCGCTGTTTACCACTGGTCAGGTAATAACAAAGCTGGCGAAGGGACTATGAAATTAGTCGAAAATTCAGAACCGAATATGGTAAAAGTCGATATTCAGTTTATAAAACCATTTGCAGCGAACAACGTAACCGTATTTAGCTTAACTCCTTCAACCAACGGTGAAACTGAAGTGGTATGGGGAATGTCAGGTAAAAGACCTTTTATCATCAAAATGATGGGAGTCTTTGTAGATATGGAGAACCTCATCGGAAAAGATTTTGAAAACGGCTTAAGCGCTTTGAAAAAAGTTTCTGAAATCTAGTTTTAATTATGAATGGACTCTAGTCCTGTACCATAAAATGTTGAATGGGTGAACTTCTAGTGCCATCAGCACTTGTAAACTGAAATAATCTTATTTCAATGTTCGATGTAACATTACTGTCAATTTCTATGATTACTTTGTTAAGTCCTGGTTTCAGGTTGTAGTATAATCCATTCGATCCAGTTTCTACTTTTTCATAGGTTTGTGTGCCGTCATTCCAATAATAAATAGCGACTACCCCAGGGAAACAAAAAAGTTTTGCATAACGTTCTAGGCCCTCAAATACTAGTTCGGCCGTTTTAGACGAAGACTTTTGGATAGCAATTGTGTTACTAAAATTCCAATTCTGGGGTGATAAACTTCCAGCCAAAGGATCAATAATTTTTGATTGAAACGGAATAGAAATTCCCGTCGAAACTGTCTCAACAGTTTCAATTGGATCGCCGTTTTCGCATGCGCTGTTTACGCACTCTTTACGATAACTACTGATTCCCAATATTTGAGAATTTTTGTAAACTTCGCTTAAATTTGAACTCAACGTCGTTTCCAAAACAAAGCGGTTTGTCTTAGAATTTATTAGGAGTGTGCCGTCGGCTTTAAGTGCACGTTCGAATGTAATGTAGCCAAAAGTGGAACTGTCTTGATTAGGGTATGAGCCTTTGTAATCCTTTTCTAGTTGTCCATAGACTTTAACTTTCGAACCTTCATGTGCAGCTTGGCTATTCTGTGCTAATTTTTGATCATAATTAAAAAATTCGATATTGTGATTAAGGTCGTTGCCTGATGCTGTGCCAAATTTTAATTGAAATGGAAAACACAGACTACAACTGCGCTCCGCTTTTTTATCATCGATTTTGACAGCAATTAAACGATATGGGTTGGTTTCCATATTTAAATCTAACCCACCTGTACTTGCTAACTTCACACCCATAGGACGAAAAATACGGTCTGCTACCAAGTTTCCTTTACTATTGGAGACTTTTAGTAAAAAACGGCGACCACTCCAGCTTGACCAAGAGCTAATTAAATTTGGAATGCTAAGGAAGTTGAGGCGAACAAGTTTTTTGACCTCTCCAGATTCAAATTTAATTTCTCCCTTTTGATTTTCAAAAAGTTTCATGTCGACATTATCTTGAATTTTATCAGAATAGGCACAGCGAATCTCGTAAGTAAATGTTTCAGCTGTAGAGATGTTTGATGCAGGTAATCGGCTGATTTCAAAATCCCAATAAATAGAATCACCGGGATCTGTGGTGCGAACCTGGTTTGATATGAACTGAATTTCTCCTTCCGCAAGAGTAAGTTTATCAATCCAAGAATCTTCATTTGCGGCGGCGTTTGAAGTTGAATTGTTAGAATTCTGACTAGTTGCAGGGCCAAGGCCCGAACAATTTTGAAAAAATACACTTAATACAGCAAAACCAAAACTAGCCAATATTACTTTTTTCATAATCTTCCATTTCATGTCGATTTCCTGTTCCAATTTAAGACGAATAAACCTGCCTGTTTCGTTTCGGCATTTCATTGAATATCTGTACAATAACAAAGCAATTGGTATTCCAAGATTAATCTATCTGTTTTCATTTTGAAAGCGAGCTGAGCCCGATAGAAGCTGTAGTAGCAAAATGAATCGTTGATCTTCGTGATTTCAATCAAAAGCTGATCGCCTTAAGCTGAAACGATGATTAGTACCAAGTCCCAAAATTAGAAATTAACCGTTGCGCCAACGGTGGCATCAGAAAACAGCCCTCCCATTTTCATTTCAGTTCCGTCTTCTCCGCTGCGAAATCCAAAGCT
>JAYSSX010000427.1:0-4462 GCA_043720315.1 Pseudobdellovibrionaceae bacterium
CAACTGTGAAGGTTCTGGAATCTCATCGGCATGAATTTTCTAATCCTATCAAATATTCAGAAGTAAATATTAAAGAATTGGTTAGCAAGAATTTAGCCGATAACAAACCCTTTCCTGTTATCCAATGTAATCCGGATGAAATAGCATTGATTCAATTTTCCTCTGGAAGTACTCAGCTGCCAAAAGGCGTAGAACTGACGCATAAAAATATCATTACCAATCTAGAACAAATTAGTCATGGAATGGATGTTAAAGAAAATGATGTTAGTGCCGGTTGGCTGCCGTTTTATCACGATATGGGATTGATTGGGGGACTGTTAGGAACGCTTTACAACGCTAAAATGGGCTATTTTGCAACTCCTATAGATTTTTTAATTTCCCCAACTTTATGGGTGAAAAATCTTAGTAAATGGAAAGCCACAGTGTTAATTGGCCCGGACTTTTACTATCGTCAAATGACAAGCAAAGTAAAGGACAGCGAATTAAAAAATTTGGATTTCAGTCACGTTCGCGTGATGATGACGGGTGCCGAGTTGATTAATATGCAGACCTGCCAGGATTTTATAAATAAATATTCAGCATATGGACTAAATAAAAGCACATTTATGCCGGTTTATGGTTTAGCGGAAAACAGTTTAGCTGTTACTTTTACACCACCAGGTCGTGGAATTCGAACTGATCGGTTTGTTAACAGCGAAGGGCAAGTTATCGAATCGGTTTCTACTGGCTTTCCGCTGAAGTCTGTACAACTAAAGATCGTTAGAGACAGCTATGAAGAGGCCATAGAAAGGGAAATTGGAGAAATTTATCTTAAGAGTCCGTCGATGACTAATGGATATTACCGTGATTCGCAAAATACGAATCGATTGTTCGAGGGAGATTGGTTAAAGACAGGGGATTTGGGATATCTTTTTGATGGTGAGCTTTTTATTGTTGGTCGCAAAAAGGAATTGATAAAGTTAAATGGAAAAAGTTACTTCCCCGCGGATTTGGAAAAGGAAATTTATTCCTTAAGTAAAAAATTTGCTATGGCCCGTATCGCCGCTCTCAGTGTCTGGATGCCTAAACCAGAGGGCGGAAAAGTCGAAGAAGTTCACATTGTGGTAGAATCCAAAGAATTAAGTTCCCTTAGGCGCAAGGAATTGCGGACACAAATCATTGCAGTTCTTGCCAAACATATCTTAATTCAAGAGGAGCAAATTCACTTGGTACCTACCTGTAGTATTCCGAGAACATCGAGTGGTAAAACACAGCGTTACAAATTAGGTGAACAAATTTTAAATCGAAATTTAGATGTTTTAGAATCTCATTTCAAGAGGATTTCGATTGTGACCAAAGTTAAAAAAATATTTTTGTATAAAGAATTGATGCTAAGAGTTTCCAAGAATGTTTTCTACAGCTGGCGTCGGAAAAACCAACTAAATCTAATTGAAAAAACGATTGAGAAAAAGTTAGTTCAAGAAATTGAAGCGTTAGTTGCAAAGAACGGTGCAAAGAATATTAAAAAAGTTGATTTGGATCGTCCCATTTCTGAATCTGGATTAGACTCAATCAACCTTATCGAATTGAATCAAAAAGTTAAAGACACCTGGGGAATTGAAATTAGTTTGTTAGACTTTATCCAATTTAAAACATTAAAGGACATTAAAATCCATATCGTAGATTGTATTGCAAAAGGCCATCAGGAACTTCTAGATAATAAAAGGGGAGTGTAGATATGGAATTCTATTCAAAGTCATTGGCTGATTTAAATGAAGACGCGGTCAAAAGAAAATTTGAAGCCTCGGCTTTGAAATTAGATCGACCCGTTGACCGCACCAAATTGTGGATTCCAGATGAACTGATGCCAATGGCTTATCTACCTTCTTACCAATTGCTAACTGCCAAACAAAAACTTAGGGCCAACCAGTTAAGGGCAGTTGCTTTGTGCGAACAGTTTATTTGGTTCGAACAAGATCTTATTGTACCTGTTTTACAGAAAGTGAAAGATTGGAAGGGCGTTTCCCCTGAGCTCATGACTGCGATTGATCATTTTGTTGAGGACGAGCATAAGCACTCGTTGATGTTTCGTAATCTTGCAAGTTGGGCGGAGCCTGAAAGATTTACGACAAATCGATATTGGTTATTTAAAAATACTTTACCTATGCGAGTCTTTTTTAAAGCTGTTCATTCCGCACCAGCTAGTTTGATTTTTTGGGTTTGGTTGGCCGTTCTCTTCGAAGAAAAAACTTTGGATTTTAGCCGTAAGTATCGCGCTATCAACGCAAAAGATCCAAGTCATTTTGATCAAAAATTTGTGGAAGCTCATCACTTACATTACCTAGATGAGCTTCGGCATCATATGTTGGACGAGTACTTGTTAGAAACTTTTTATTCCAAAGCCGGAAGCATGACTAAAAAGCTGGCAGGATATATGTTTTCAAAAGTTCTAAAAAGGTTTACAAGTCCAAGTAGCTTGATTTTAAGTATTTTAGATGTCATGCAGATTGAATTTACTGATTTGGATTCTAAGATTGTTGCACAGATCAAAGCCGAGATTCCAATGCTTTGTGAAAATCGTGATTTTCACAATGAAGTTTACGGAATAAAGTCTATTCCGCGAAGTCTGAATTTAATGAAAAATTATCCCGAGCTAAATAGCTGTTGGCAATATTTAAAATTTACTCGTCCCGAAGGCTGGGTTGACCCGGCTTAGATTCCAAGTTTCTAAAAGCAAAAAAAACCGCTCAATAAGAGCGGTTTTTGAGAGTTCAAAATTTCAATTTTTTTATCGAATTCCTGAATCAAACTCCCAAGCAAAACCAATTTTACCAGCTAACATAGAAGCCTTTGTGGTCCATGTATCTGTGTTCGCTCCAGATTTACCTTCAACACTGGCGTCACGACTTACATAATTAACCATCGCAGTGATGTGTTTATTAGTTCCTATTGGCCACTCAAATCCGGCATCTAAAGTCATTTTTGAATTTTTTGTAACGCCAAGGTTAGAAGATTGTCCAATTTTTAAACCAGATAAGTAACCCAGTTTAGATTGAAACTTTACATTGTAAATTACAGGGTATTGCCAGTTTAGATTGATACCGGCAACCATATCACGGATTTTTGCGATTTGAATATTAGTGTTATCAGTAAAATCCAAAGAAGGGTAAGAATCTATACCTAACTCAAATCCAGGGCATAATTTATTGTAGAAGTTATTAAAAATGAAACAGTATCCGCCACCGACTAAGAAAGAATCGATAACTGCTTTGGATTCTTTAATTGTAAACAATGCAGCCAGTACAGCGTCATTAACACCAACTGTTTGGTAATTATAAGAAACTTGGTAATAAACTTCAGGATTAGGAATCAACTTGGCAGAAAGATCTAAACCCATTGGCGAAGTCGATGTGTAGTTAAGAGTTCCTAAAGTATTATTGTCTTGTTTGAATCCATTTGAAGATGGGTTTAGCGCAACAGCCACTTCCCAGCGTGGGTAACCCACTGCAATGCTATATGGCGCATCATTCTTGATGTTTTCAACCGGGTTAGCCATGGCATCTGTGCTAGGTGAAGTCGTTCCAGCTTTTTCGTCGGTAACTGTTTTGAATTTTAAGGCGTTTCTGTCGTCCGAAGAAGCCGGTTTGCCAAGAGTATTAAACTGTAGCACTGGTTGGCCACCATAAGAAGGCTGGGGAACGACTGTTGTAGGAGACGCAACTGGCGTATCCGTCGTATTTGATTGAACATTTGTTTGTTTAGACTCTTTTGTTTTTACTGGCATTTGTGCGTGCACATTTGCAGATAAAATGAATAAAAGAGCCGAAGATATTAATAATTGGTGCCTTTGCATTTAGAAACTCCCTAGCCAATTGAATTTTGTTAAATGTTATCAGTATTTAGGATCTACAGACAAGGGTTAAGTAATCTAGTCTTGCTATCCGTGCTAGACCTTTGTCGATAATAAAAAATCCATTGCACAGATCAGTGAATTTAGGAATAATTTTAAGAAGTTAAGCAGTGTGATTTTAATTTAAACCCATAACTATGGGAAATTTTTAAAAGATTAAATATATTTTGCAAGGGAGCAAATAATGAAAATCAGATTCGGTGCTATTTTAGCAGCAGCAAGCGTAGTAGTAGGAGCACAAGTAGCACTTGCTGAACCTGCAGAGATTTCTTGTAATATCCGTGAGTCCGGCGGCAGTATGTCGTGCCAATGGGTTAGCAAAGAGCGTAAATCGATGTCTCCAGAAGACATTCCTTTATTTATCGATGAAGCGCAAGTTGCAGCTTACGTCACTTTGAAATCACGCAAAGGTATGGAAAGAACTTACTTTGTAGACGGACAATCTGCACAATTTAAGCGTTTAATGGATCTTAAAAAATCGGCTTCTATTTCTGAAATTAACAAAGCTAAATCTGATTTGTTTTCTGAAATCGAAAAAAAGACGATCAAATTGTCTGATGAGTTAGATGGTCA
>JAYSSX010000428.1:0-1716 GCA_043720315.1 Pseudobdellovibrionaceae bacterium
CCAAAAATGGAACAGCTCCTTGGCGCATTCGGCAGTTCTATCAGTTATCTTTGAATGCTTTCAAGAAGGGAAATCTAGAAGCCGGCTTGGCCTATGCCGGAATTATTACTCACTATGTGGGTGACCTTTCGCAACCTTTGCATGCCTCAGAAAATTATGATGGACAGAAGACAGGCAACAAAGGAATTCATTCCTTTTTTGAAACAACAGTCATCAGCAACGAAGCTAACACTCGAGCTGAAGTTTTAAAGCGGGCACAAAAACTGATGAAAAGTAAAATCTTCCGCGCGCAATCCGTAAATACTCTAGCGAAAGATCTTTTTGCCGAAGTTCACAGATCGGCCGAACAAATTGATTTGGTTTTACAAAATGACGACACTTACGGAAGAAACGCTAAAGGAGTCGCCGTCCAGTTGGACTTAGCCACTGATAGAATGGCTGACGGTGCAGCAACTTTGGCAAAAATATTAAGTCAATTGTGGAAGGAATCTGGATTAGCGGCCAATGCAAAAGCTCTCACAATCAAGGATCCAGCATTTATAAAGCCTGAATTCTCGCAGTTAAAATAAATGCAAAAATAGATGCCTGAGACTTTTATTTTTGTTAAACCTTTCCGATGAATTTAGATTTAAGTACTTCAATTCGACCAGCTAGGCCCGGAGACGAGGCCGAGTTGGCCAATGCTCATTTACACTCTTGGCGTGAGGCCTACAAAGGATTACTTCCGCAAAGTTATTTGGATGACCTTCCCCTGACCTTTAAAAATCGCAAAAATGCGTGGCTTCAAAAAATTAATGAACCCGAAAAATTTATTCTACAAGTGGCTGAAAGCAAGTACGGCATCGTCGGTTTTGCTTGTCTGCAATCAGCCCGCGATGAGGATAGAAAAGAATATGCTGAAGTCAGTGCTATCTATTTATTAGAAAAATTTAAAGGAAAAGGAATCGGTTTTAAATTATTAGCTTCCGGCCTAAAACAAATCCAGCAGCGCGGATTTAATAAAGCTTATTGTTGGGTATTAGAAGGCAACCCCACAGTTAAATTCTATGAAAAAAGTGGAGCCCGTTTTGATGGAACGGCCAAAGATGATGAAATTGGCGGAATGAAATGCCGAGACCTTCGATATGTTTGGGAAGACATCAATATCGGCGACTACCATTGGGAACCCCTTTCCCCACAGCAATTATCCGATACTCTCAAAGGATTTAAATCTACTTGGGCCATAGCTGGTGGCTGGGCCATTGATTTATTTTTGGATCGCCAAACCCGGCCGCATGAAGATATTGATATGGTGATCCAAAGGGCTGACCAGCACAAACTTCAAGAATACCTCAATGATTGGGAGCTATGGGTGGCCGATCCTCCAGGAACCTTGCGGCAATGGAAAAAAGGCGAATACATCGGTAAAGGACTTCAGGATATATGGGCACGAAAACCCGCGACATCTACGAACCCGGAAAATCCCTGGCAAATCCAAATAATGCTATTTGATGTGGGAAATGAAAACTGGATCTTTAAAAGGGACGAATCTATTCGTAAACCGCTCAACGAAACTTTAATTCCCAGTAAAAAAGGTCATAGAATTTTGGCCCCTGAAATTCAGCTGCTTTATAAGTCAAAATCGCTGCGTCCGAAAGACCAAATGGATTTTAAATCAGCGGTTAATACCCTATCGGCGCAGCAAAAACTCTGGCTTAAACAAGCCCTTCAGAAAAT
>JAYSSX010000429.1:0-4639 GCA_043720315.1 Pseudobdellovibrionaceae bacterium
TTAGCAGTTACCTCATTGCCGAAAAGTCGACAGGTTCAAGTAAAAATTGATTTAGTTCACACTTACAAAGGTGACCTTTTAGTTGAACTGCTGAGTCCAGACGGAAAAGGAGTTATCTTGCATAATCGAAGCGGAGGTTCGTTGGATGATATCAAAGGAACTTACGGTGCGGACTTGAGCTCGGCCCAAAGTCTTGCCGTATTAGCGCAGGTTACACAGTCGGGAACTTGGAGCTTGAGAATTACTGACAAAGCTTCAAAAGATGTAGGCAGTTTGAAATCTTGGTCTTTAATTTTCAAAAAATAAATCAAAAAAGTAGCTAGCCTAAAGTTTATCCAAATATTAATTGCCGAAAAGGTCGACAAAAAAAGGTCGACCTTTTTGCTATTTTGCATTCACCGGACTACTGTTTTCAATTGTTTAGCCGATAAAAACTTAAGCAATTTAGTGCTTTATTAACAAGGATTTTATTTTGGCGGCTGCACCTTTTATTCCTTCGATTGAACATAAGTGGGGACTTGTAAGATTGTCTACTCAGCAACAGTGGTTGGGACTTACCGAACGCGAAATTGTTTTGGTATTAACGACGATTAATCCTGCGGCCTATCGCGAATGGTTGATTTGGCAAAATCCCCAAAAAGAATGGTCTATCCTTGATGACTTTTTGAAAAGTGGCCAGCATGAATTCCAGTATAAAATTCCAGATTCAAAAGAAAAACTACCCCCTGTAGCGACTGGCTTAATGAAATCAGGCAGTCGCCAGTCCTCAGAGGAACAATCCTCACAAGATATGGAAAATACGGCTCCGGCTTATAACAGCGGCTCACCAGCGCCAGTTCAAAAAATTTCACGCGCAATTCCGATTAGATCTAATGCTCCTTTTTCTAAAAAAATGGAAGACCCCGCTTCAATCCTTAAAGACTCTTCTGATGAAGTCACAGTTGCTTCAGATGAATCTGCTGGCAGAAAAAGGGTAACATTAGAAGAAACGGGTCGACTTAAAATTATCGAGAACGTTGCTGACCTAAACAGCATTTTGAGACCTGCAGATAAAAATAAATCATTTAAAATTAAAGGGAAAAAATAATGCGCCAATTCTCTTTAAAGAAATTTAATTTAAAGAGTTTTGCAGTAATAGCAGTTGCCGTTGCATTATCATTCTGTTTTTCTAGCCCTTTACTGGCGGCCTCTTCTGCTAAAAAAGCCGAAGATAAAAAGAAAACGGATAAAAAATCAGAAAAGAAATCTGATAAAAAGTCTGATAAAAAGAAAACGGAATCTAATTCGACAAAGAAAATCGATCCAAAAAAGGGAATCGGCACATCTCAATCAATGATGCAACCAATAGCGGCAGCCTATCCGGCGTCTCCTTCGAACTACAAAGCTCCAGCTACTCGAAGAATTGCTTCTATAGGTGCCTATAGCCGCGAAGATTTTTATATCGACGAAAAAGCTGAATTGGAAAAATCATTGAAAAAGCTAGTCCAGCTGCGCGCTGAAAAAACGGCAAAATTAAGCCAAAGGTTAACTGCCTCCAGTGATCCTTGGACCGCTTCACAAACATTGAAAAGCAGTCATACCTATTTGGATCCGTATTCTAGATCTGTAACTGGTCAAACGACATTAAAATATTCGGGTGTTGAAGGTTTTGTGTTTCAAACTTATATCGATTCTTACGATAGCAACTTTTTTGGTAAAGGTGATACATCTAGATATTCACATAACAATTATGGATTTTCGTTGTCCCAGGACTTAGTAGCGTTGTTTGGTAAATCAAAGTATGACTTTGATGTCGAATCGGCTGAACTGCAAACTAAAACAAAAATAATTTCGGCAGAGTCTACGTTTTTATCAGAGTCTTTGAAGTTAATTGATGCAACCAACGGATTATTTTCGGCGTATTGCAAAAAATTTGATAACGAAATCATATTTAATCAGGCGCAAGAAACATTACGTGTTTCTGAAATTCAGCATTCGGCAAAATCGATTACAACAAAGGATCTTTTGCGAATTCAAGACACAGTACTTAGTTTAGAAAAACAGAAAAAATCCATAGAATATGAAATTATGGGCCAAGAAAATTTCTTTGCGACAGTTTCTCCTGAAGCCTATGAATTGGCAAGAAAACTAGCTTCGGTTAAGGTTTACTGCGAGGAAAACACCGATTCATTAAGTAAACTGAAGTATCCAGAAAAAACCGAAATATTAGAAATGGTTAAACTGTATCCGTCTTTAATCAGCATCGAACTATCTAAGGAAAGCTTAAAAAAACAGCTAGAGCTTTACAATATTCAGAAGAAGCCTGCATTTTCGATTAACCTGGGCCAAGACCGTATTAACAACGTCGCAAACAACAAAGAAGCTTACAATGACAATTATGTTGGAGTAACTTTCAGCTATCAATTCCATGGTGAGCAAAATTCCATTTACAAACAGGTATTGGCCGAACAACAAGTTGATTTAAATATTTCGCAAAAACAAAGTACTTTTGATATTCAGAATTACTTAGTTGGACTTTACAACCAACTTGATAATTACCTAAATCAACTTCCTCTGTCTAAGCGTTCTACTGCTAATGCCGCCGATCTATTAAAGATCATTCAGACTCAACAATCGATTGGACAGCTGGATGCAACGGCGATTGATAGCGCTTATTCAGCGTATTCTCAGGCGATTAGCAGTGAACGTGAGATATTGGCCCAAGTAACGGCCTTAGTTGTTAAGTTGAACGAAATTAAGGTCTCTTCGGATCGTGCTGCTGTTATTGCAAAATCTTCGCTTCCGTTGAAATAACGTCTCACCTTGATACAAAGGACGTTTAATTCTGTTTCATTTTAAAACTTTATTTGTTGAATTCTCAATCTAGGGCGTAACTTAAGACCCGGAATTTTGTTATTATTATAGATAAGGGTAGTGGCATGTTTAGAAAATGGATTAGAAAATTTTTTCTTATTTTATCTTTATTTTTAGGCATATTATTATTTCAAAATTGTTCTAAAAGTGGTTTTAATGCGACAGAAACCGTTCTGCTCAGCAATGACGGTCAAGGAATTCCTACTCCCACTCCTTATGCTACTTCAGACGATTTGTCTTTTATTCTCCAGCCTTCAAGTCAAAAAGTGATAGTAGGACAAGTTGTTACTTTTCGCGCCAGGGGTGCTTCCTTGAGTAATCTACCACTCACTTACCAATGGTATAAAAACAATGTTGCTATTGCTGGCGCTACTTCAACTTCCTATCAGACTCCGATACTAACCAAAGCTGAAGATGATTTTCGATATCATGTGTTGATTTCCAATGCGAACCGTACATTAAATTCAAATCAAGCGACATTGACGGTACAAACGGAAGATGAAATTGTACCGGTAGCTGATTTAATTATCGCTCCAAGTACGGTTGATCCTGCAATGTCCGATGAATTTGGCGATTTTATAGTTCAGTTCAATGAAAACGTGAGCAGAAAAAGTAAGTTATTTATATTTTTCCCAGCGAGTGGCAGTAATCCTGCGATGGATTTGCTAATAATTAAAAATGCTGCGCTGAATGGATTTCATGCCATTGGTTTTCCATATGCGAATAGGGATGTTGTTGCTTTGTTATGCGCAGGCGATCCCGATGTCAGTTGTCAGGCAAAGATTCGCGAAGAAACATTAACTGGTGCCGATGCCAGTCCTAAAGTAATTGTCAGTGTCGCAGATTCGGTCAATAATCGTATGCTTTCCATTTTAAAATATTTAGCCCAAAGTTTTCCTGCGCAAGGTTGGTCAAATTTCTTTTTAGGTGATCAAGTAATTTGGGATGATCTCCGATTGTCTGGGCATTCTCAAGGGGGCGGGTTGGCTGCCTTTGCCGCGATAAAAAATTCAGTTGATCGTGTTTGCACTTTTTCTTCTCCAGCTGATTTTGATAACGACTTAAATATTCCTGCAAACTGGGTTGTTGACAATGGTTTGACCAGCCCAAGTAGATATTATGGATTAGGTTCTACTAAAGATAACATTGTGCCTTGGGTGAACTTGCAGAAGATTTGGAACAAATTGGGAATGGGCGCTTTCGGTGTTCCTGTTAACATCGATGGTGTCGGTGTCGGGTACAATGGCAGTCACATGTTAAACACAAGTCAGGGTACGGCAGGAAATGGGCATGGTATTCCTGTCGTCGATTCAGTGACTCCAAAAAATACAAATGGAAAACCATTGTTTGTGGGAACCTGGCAATACCTTTGTTTTCATTAATTCTTCGTTCAAGTGTTTCAACTTGAAACTTTAACTTTATATTTTTAGGTTCAATTCGGGACGCACTCAATTAACTACTTTAGTCCAGGTAGGTGCTTACCGAAAAGTACATCATGACAAAACACTACAAGTACGTATTTTCTAAAGTGATTCTTGTTAAGTTTGTAATTTTGCTAATTTCTGGAATTGTTTTTTCTCAATCCTTAAATGCAGCAACAGGCTTAACATTGCAAGGTCGGATCGTTCGCGAGGGGAAAGCAATTACGGCTTCCTCGGTCAGCTTCCTCGTGCAAATTCGATCACCAGGTTCAGAAAACTGTTTGTTATATCAAGAAACTCATACTGTTAACATGTCGACTTCAAATGGTTTATTTTCATTGCCAATTGGTTCAGGCACACGTGCT
>JAYSSX010000430.1:0-6446 GCA_043720315.1 Pseudobdellovibrionaceae bacterium
TTCTCAAGCCTCGGAAAATCCGTACCTGTAATTTCTATAGTCCCGGGGAAAATGGGAGTTTTTCTTAAAGAGCCGGTAGTTGCTCCACTTACAGTGCAAATGAAATATATCACAGCGCCGAAAGAAGCGAGTGTCGATATGAACTACCAATTCACTAGTGATCCTATGAACCAAAGTTTACTCTCGGGAGCGAGTGAGTTAGAAAAGCTAGCTCTAACAACGATCAAAGCTCTTCCACCGTTGCCCCCTCTCAAGGTGGCAGATTTAGCGTGTTTGGCAACGACGATGGCCGCTTCAGGTTTTAAACGAGGCGACGGGAGTATAACGAATCCCATATTGATCTGCGACTATTCTGATTTGGTCAAATTACAATCGTACGATCCAATATCAGTGAAATCATATATGCTATATGCAGAGTTCGGAAACAACGTAGATTTAACCTCGACTCTTCCGCGCACTTTGGGCGATGGCAGCCGAACCTATTTTAAATCCGTGGTGAGAAAAATTAGTATAAATGGCAATTTTTATCGGATATTCAACGCCGACTTGGTGGATCGCGAGGCAGTGTTTGTTTTAGTTGCTTCGGATGAGTTAAAAAATCTGGTTTTCACTGCAAACCATTTGACCTCGAAAAGATTGTCCCTTACTAACGGCACCGGGGAGAATATTTATAGCTACGACAATATATTTGAAGCTGATCAATTTACTGGAATTGCATATCAAGCAAAAAACTGCTACTCGAAAAATTTAATCACTTATAGTTCACAGTTTCAAAGTATTGCAAATCAGGTTCTAAACTCATTTTCCCAAGATGATGTACGCTATATAGGTGTACCCGGGGGGGGCCTGTATAGTGGTTTGGGTAGTGTTGTAGCCTATTCTGGTACATCTTCGGCCATTGTAGGCGGAGCACGCATTTCTGGTGTTGCCGATATTTATTGCTACAAGTGTTATTCGAAAGCGAATATTACGGCCGCTAATGCAAGACAAATCGGTGGAATTATAGCTGCAAGTTCCGCGGGACTTGGCAATATTGAACTCGGTGACTCAGAGGCAACAATCATTTCATCAGGACTTGGAGTTGTAGGTGGGCTAATTGGTACCGTCGACTATGCGACGATCCTTACCAGAGATCTTTACTTAAATGGAATATTGGTGCGAGTCAGCTATGGCCATATTCACATTATGAATTCAAGTTTTTCAGGAAGCATTACCACAACAGGGGTTGCAGGTGGCTTCATCGGAGAAGAAGCCATGTTCGTGAGCCCTATTTTTAGTAATAGTCAAATGACCGGCACATTAAAAGGAGCGACAACCATACTAGGAAGTTACATTGGGCAAATGAAGAGTAGCTGCCAAAGTGAAAAGAGATTGATTAAAATAAAAAATGTTACAGTTAAGAGTGGTTTGCCAAGCGTTGGCAACTACTACGGAGCGCCTAGTTCTGGAGACGAAGCATTACTAAGCTTTTAGTACTTAATGAGCCCTTAGCCTTTTAAGGGCTTTAAGCTTTCACTGTATGACATTGTTCGGTCCTATCACAAAAAAGGGGTAATACGGTTTTAAGTTAAGATGTTTTTACGAAGAAATGCTTTAACAAAAAAAACCAAAAATATCCCCTCGGAATTAATATTTTCGGACATAATTTTGAACACGAGGATAAAAACAACAGTCGCCTTAAGTTAAATTACGATTAATTTTGCTTCGCAGTTTACTTTTTTACCTAAAACCTATAAAAACTACCGGAATGAGTTCTGAGAAGTTTATCCCCAGCTTAAAAAATAGAGCCCTGACTGCTAAAAAGCCCAGTGTTTCGATCAAACACGATGCGATCAATCCGCGCGATTACATGAAATACAATATGCCATTGTCTTGTGAGGAGTGTACTCACTTCAAAACTGAAGATGAAAGTTGTACTTTGGGATATTGGACAAAGTGGCATCGACAAAGTTATCAGGAACAATCCTATCAATTGACAGGAAAAGTAGCGATTTGCCGATTTATGGAAATTGACTAAAAAACCTAATTAATTTTTCGAACGATTTATGAAAATTTTAAGTCAAAACTTCAACCTGTCAAAAAATTGTTTTAAATAAAAAATCAATTTTCTCCTCTGAAAACTATCATTTCTACGTATGAAAACTATTTAAAAGTCTGGAAATCCAGACTGAAGACCAAAAAGAAAATGTGCAACTAGATCATGCTTAGGTCTAAATTTAGACCTTCATCATCATTTCCAGCCTACAGTCCTGTCAATTTAAAGTCGCACCTGTCGATTAGTCCTCTGTCACGCATTTGACAGCGTGAAGATACAACAAGATGAAGGATTCATCAGAGGGATTATCCCTCTACAACTTGAAAGGAGGCCTTCACGGACGAAAACAAAAATTGAATATGAATATAAGTAATATTCAAGGCCTGTATCTAAGAATCACACCAAGGCCGTGATTCAGTAGGCAAGGATAGCCACTCTCAAAGATGAGAGATTTAAAACACGGAGGAAATTTAAGATGAAAATTAAAATTTAATAAAGTTAATAAATTTAACAAAGGAAAATAAAATGGGAATGCGAGTATCGACAAACATGAGTGCAATTAATGCACAAAGAAACTTGGTAGGCAGTCAGCGAATGATCAGTAAAAGTATGGCTCAATTGGCTTCCGGAAGCCGCATCAACATTGCAGCCGATGACGCCGCTGGTTTAGCGATTTCAGAAAAATTGAAAGCCGGAATCAGATCAGCTCGTCAAGCTAACCGTAATGCTAATGATGGTATCTCGATGGTACAAACAGCAGAGGGTGGTTTGAATGAGATCGGCAATATCGTAACTCGATTAAGAGAGTTAGGTATCCAGGCCGCTTCTGATACAGTAGGAAACGTTGAGCGTGGATTTCTTGATAAAGAGGTTCAACAGTTAAAAGCAGAAACTCAACGTATTGCTTCGTCGACAAAATGGGGAACAACTAACTTATTAGATGGTTCGTCTCCCGTTTTTGATTTCCAAGTTGGTATTTTCAACAACGCCGAAGAAGATAGAATTTCTTTCGATTCCTCAGGAAACAATGCTTCGTTAGATTCATTGGGACTAGGTGGAATTGACTACACTTCTAAAGAGGGTGCGCAAGAAGCTTTAACATTATTAGACGAGGCTCAAGATAATGTAAATGGAATGCGCGCTAATTTAGGAGCTTTACAAAATCGTTTAACGTCAACGACTGATAACTTAGGTGTATTAGAAGAGAACATGAGCGCAGCCAATTCACGTATCCGTGATACTGATGTGGCGATGGCTTCTTCTGAAATGACAAGAAACAACATCTTGTTACAAGCCGGTACATCAACTTTGGCTCAAGCGAATTCAGTGAATCAATTAGCTTTAAAACTAATCGGTTAAGATTGAATCTGTTAATAATCAAAATTAAACAACTGATGCCCAATCAGTTGTTGATACTCCCCCGGTGGTTGAATAAATCCCGGGGTTTTTTTCACTATAAACCCAAAGGGGTTTCACGTTTTAATGACTAAGTTTTGCTCAATAAATTCAAATACTTAACGTAAAGTATTTTGAACTTATGCCGACATAGTAATTAGTAAGCAACCCAGCGATGTCTAGCGCTACGCGCTTTTCCCGCTGGCAAGGAGGACCAAAGATGAAAAACACGACTCAAATTATAAAAATAGCGACGATGTTCTTAAGCATTGCGCTGACTGTTTCATGCAGTAAGGGATTCAAAACTGAATCATCTTCATCTGGTAACAATGCTCAGTGTAGTACTTGTGGTACAGGAACAGATGGAACCGACCCGCTAAAACCGATCGACTTCCACGGAATTGCTCAAGGTTATAACAATGGCCGATTGGTTGTCGAAATAGATAAAGTAAACCAGGCCTTAATAATGAAACTTCCGATTCCACCGATTCCACTTTTAATCTTACCTATGGTTAAGCAAGATTTGCCTGATCTAAAGGGAGTGGAATTAATTACGGTTAAGGAAGCTGACGGAACTAAAGTACTGGCCGTTAAGGTTCCTTTAAAATATTTGATCAAAGGTGCCAACTTTTTACCAACCGTTGCTTTACCAAATGGAGATCCCCTCCCTGGATTCCCTGCCGGAGAAGGTGCGGGATTTGGTGTCGCTTTCCCAGGCAGATCAGACTACAAAATCCACATTTTCATTGGAGTAAACGCTGCAGCAGCTTTTGTAGAAACTCCAAAACTGGACATTCCGTTTGAATACGTTGAGGACATAATGGATGAACCGCAAACTCATAAAGTTGGAAGCATTGGTATTGTTGGGACTAAAGACCCTTATGCCGGCGGTTTCTACATAGCGGCACAGCTACCAGCTGAACTTGCCGTATTTATAGATAACCATATTAAGTGGTAAAAAATAATTGTCTTTTCCCCTGAAATTTCGTTAGTCTTAGAAAGTTGTTAAAACTAACTCTCGGGGGAAAAATGGCAAAGAAAAAAGCAAAAAAAGCAGCACCTAAAAAAAGCGCTAAAAAACCAGCTAAAAAAGCAAAAGCAGCTCCAAAAAAGGCCGCTAAAAAAGCAGCAAAGAAACCGGCAAAAAAAGCAGCACCTAAAAAAGCGACCGCTATTCTTCCTGCAGGATCTGACGACCTGTTAAAACACGAACCTTTGATGGACGAGTTAGATGAATATGGTGATGACATGGAATCCATGGAAGACCTAGATGCCTCTGACGATGAAGAAGATGATGAAGCTGTAAAAAAAGATATCAACGAAGACGAAGATGAAGAAGAAGATGAAGCTGTCGGTACTTTTGAAAAAGTGGAATACGATGATTTCGAAGACGATGATTCTGACGACGTTATTTAAATAAAGAGTATATGACCTGCACTTACGATTTAATAAATGAAAAAAGAGTACTCACAAGTACTCTTTTTTTTTGCCTAAAATTTTATTCTAATTTTTTTCTAGGTTTGACGCCGTAATATTTAAATATGGAGCCGCACTTAAAGACCGTGAGCAAGAGTTTCGAGCGAACTTAATCAGCTGCATATTCGTAGAACAATTTTGGTAAAAGCTGATCTGCTCGTCCTGCAAATCTTTATTTTTTGCAAAGAAAACCTGGATCTCGTTTAAAATAGCCATCGTCTGCCGCTGAACTAATACCTGATTTTGCTTTTGAAAGCTTTGATAGTTTTTAGGCACTTCAGCAAAAAATCGATTTTCCAAACTAGTCAGCGATATTTTAATCGCCTGACTACTTGGCTGTTCATTCAAACTTGGGTCAGTCCGGTTTTTCGCAGTCAACATTTGATTAACTGCACTTTGCCATTCCTTTTTCGATTTTAAATGGTTGTTCATTTTAAAAAAACTAAACAAAGCAATTACCGAAAACATAATCAGAATAAACTGCTTAAATAAAGTCTTTATCAATTTAATTAACTTCATATAACGTCCAAAATCTTAGCTAAAGTTATTTCTTCGTGTGTATTGCAAATTTTTCGAACTCACCATACTCATGAAGTTTGTTGTACAAAGTCTTAATTGTAATTCCTAATGCATTAGCCGCTTGAGTTTTGTTTCCATCAAAATGTCCCAAGGCTTTTAGGATGTAACGTTTTTCTAATTCAAACAAAGTTAAAGACGGATCGTACTCTGTAGAGTCTTTTTCCATTTGCGGAGTTCTAATGTTTTCCGGCAAATCAGAAACCATTACAGTGTGACCTTCGCAAAGAATTTGTAGTCGTTCACAGATGTTTTGCAATTCGCGGATATTTCCTGGCCATTCGTAATTAGTCATCAGCTTCATCGCCTCAGCATCTAATTGCTTGTTGCGATTTACAAAAGCACTCGTTCCTTTTGAGAGGAAGTGAGAAATCAATGCAGGAATATCTTCTTTACGTCGACGTAGCGGAGGAACGGTCGCAACAATCGTATTGATACGATAAAAAAGATCTTCACGGAAATGACCGATAGAAACTTCTTTTTCTAAATCACGATTGGTCGCACATACTAGCCTGATGTCTACTTTGATTGGGTCTTTACCTCCAACACGGTAAACTTCGCCTTCTTGTAAGAAGCGTAAAAGTTTAGCCTGGATGGCTGGACTTAATTCACCGATTTCATCCAGAAATAAAGTTCCACCACTTGCAGCTTCAGCCAAACCAATTTTTTTTGTGTAAGCGCCAGTGAATGATCCTTTTTCGTGACCAAACAATTCGCTCTCTAATAGAGTTTCACGTAAAGCCCCGCAGTTGATTGCTACAAAAGGACGACCGCGACGATTTGATTTTTCATGTAAGGTTTTGGCAATTAATTCTTTACCAGTACCAGACTCTCCCAAGACTAAGATATTGGCGTCAGAAGCAGCAACACGCTCGACCATCTTAATTAATTGGTTCATGATTTCAGATTGGTATATAATGTTAGTTGTCTCTTGCACTTTAAGGGACGGCGTCTGCCACATAAC
>JAYSSX010000431.1:0-4717 GCA_043720315.1 Pseudobdellovibrionaceae bacterium
AATCGTTAGAGCTCGATTTTTAACGGATCGAAATCGTTAAGTTTATCTATCTGATGACTCTTAAAAAGCCGGGCGTTATACCCGGTTCTTTCGTCAGAAATGTTGTCACCAATCATGACCGATAAAGTCAGGTCCAAATCATGTTCTTTAGCAGCTTTTAATAACATTCCCGTTTGCGGTTTTCGGAAATAGGCAGAACTATTGTACTTACTAATCCCCACTTTTTGGGTGGCAAAGTTAGGAGCCACAAATTCTTGAAATTTAGAATTTTCCACTGATGGATGAGCCCCTTCAAAATGAGTGGCCACATAAATATCAGTTAAAATAATTCCTTCCGCCTTCAATAGGTCAGACATTCTTTGGTTAACTGCATTGACTTCTTTCATCGTAAACATTTTTCGTTCAACGCCGGACTGATTAGTAACAACAATCAAAAAGTAATTTTTCTGTAGCGCTAAACGCATCAACTCGACCGTACAGGGGCGTAACTTTACTAAATTGGGATCGTGCAGATAATCAATCCACTCGATGATTGTTCCGTCTCGATCTAAAAATAAAGCTTTGTTTTTCGCCATTACAATAATGCCCAAAGAAACGATATGACGTATTTTACTTTTGAATGTTCTAGATTCGCTTCAAATAGTCCGCCGGCAATCAAACAGATTTGTGCGCCAAAAACTCCCAATGCAATTCCACGCTCAAAAGGTTTTCTAATATCAGCATCTTTAAATTTGCGATAACTAAAAACCAAAAAACAAATATAAATCGAAAGAATACATGCCAATCCCAATACACCCGTTCCAGCCAACCAGTGAATGTATTGATTATGGGCATGGCTTACGATGGTTTGGTCTGTGATTCCTAATTTTTCGTACAAGGCCGGCAGCATTTTTTTATTTTCCCCGTAGCCAACACCAACAATCCAATTCTCTTTAATAATTTCCCAGTTGGCTTGCCATAAATGCCATCGCTTTTGATCGTAGTTTCTTTCCGTGAAGGAATACATCACTCGCTCTTGAAACTCGGGCCAATAATTAAATGCCAATGCTCCCAAACCACCGATCGAAGTTAGCGCAAGTATCGCAACCCGCTTTGAATAAACGAATGCCATAAATATTGCCGCTATGGCCAGCGCCAACCAAACTCCGCGAGTGAACGAAAGTAAAATCGCCGCCGCCCCTGTTATCGTAACAAACCAAACTAGATATTTTCTAGGATCTGACCACTGTGAATAGGTCAGTGACCAGCCGATAAAAATGCAAAGAAGCAAACCATAGCAATGTGCAAAGGTCATCGAATCCGAATACAACCCGCCGGTTCTTGAAAACGCACCATGATCGCCAAACAAGGAAGGTAGATCTCCAACAACAGGGTCGTATTTTAGGAAGGCAACGGCAATTGCGTAGACGCAAGCAGTGGCAAAGATCGAACAAATCCAAAACAAGTGTTCTTCGCGTATGGGCCTAAAAATAAGGGCCGCATTGATAATATAGAAAAATAAAATCCATTTAAACTCGACTAAGTATTTTATCCAATCTTGATCAACTGGTTTTGTAAAATAGAATCCCGCCCCTACTACGATAAACCAAATTAAAAAAAGAACATCGAAGCCCTTTTTGTTGAATAGTCTATAATGCGGATTTCTTTGTTGTTTCCATTGGTAGGATTTGTACAACATGACCACAACCAGCAATACAGACGCCGCATCCATTGCGGACTGACCGACTAATAGCGCAATCATAAAAAACGATAAAAGAAAAGAAACCATACTCTACCTATTTATCTGCAGGATTTCCTGACTTAATATCTGTTTAACTTTTTGATCGTCATTGTTATCACTGGCTTTTAAAATTTCATCTATAAAAAATTCCAGCTGTTTCCAAGGTTTAAAACTTTCGGAAGCCTTGAATATTCTCTTATGGTCCGTTGCTGCCGCCTGCGAATCAATTAGCAGCTCCTCATATAACTTTTCTCCCGAACGCAGGCCAGTTACCTGAACTTCAATATCTCCCTCAGGATGACTTTCATCCTTCACAGTCAGACCACTTAACTCGATCATCTTCACCGCTAGATCATAAATTTTAATCGGATCGCCCATATCCAATAAAAACACATCTCCGCCACTTCCCATTGCGCCAGCTTGAATCACCAACTGCGCTGCCTCGGGAATGGTCATAAAATATCTGATGATATCTTTGTGAGTCACAGTTATCGGTCCGCCATTAAGAATCTGTTCTTTAAATAAAGGGACCACCGAACCACTGCTACCTAATACATTTCCAAAGCGCACCATTGAAAACGTTGTTACTTTGCCGTGTTCGGCCTGTAACGCTTGCAAAATCATTTCCGCGACGCGCTTGCTGGCACCCATAACATTAGTGGGTCGCACGGCTTTGTCTGTAGAAATCAGTACAAAATTTTCAGTTTTAACTTCCACCGCTTGATTGCAGCAAACTAATGTTCCTAAGATATTATTTTTAGCTCCTGAACAAACATTCATCTCAACCAAAGGGACATGTTTGTAGGCGGCTGCATGATAAACAGTTTGCGGCATATACTGTTTGAATACTTGCTGCATCCTTTGTTGGCTGCAGACATCGGCAAGAACAGGAATGATTGGGACTTTCAGTCCGTGCGATTGCAGCTTCTTTTCAATGTTGTATAAAGCAAACTCAGAATTTTCTATCAAAACCATTTGATTCGGAGCGTGTTTGATAATCTCCATACATAATTCGGCGCCGATAGATCCACCAGCACCAGTGACCATAACCACTTTATTTTGAATGTTTTTTGCAATTAGATTTTTTTCTGGGGGTACGACGTCGCGCCCTAACAAATCTTCAATGCCGACCTCACGAATATCTTCGACCCTGACCTTGCCTTCGACTAGTTCCGCAATTCCTGGTAAGGTTTTTAACCGTAATGAAAATCCGTCGAACTGCGAAATGACTTCTTTTTTTCGGGTACGCGAAGCCGATGGCATCGCGATCAGTAAACTGGTTGGCTCATACTTTTGAACAACGAAATCAATTTTTTGTGGCGAAAAAACGCGAACTCCGTGTACTTCCGACCCCCACAACTGTTTTTGATCATCAAAAAAAGCCACCGGTCGGTACTCAAAAGAATTCTTCAATGCCAAGGCCATTTGGGCTCCGGCTTTGCCGGCACCGTAAATGACCAGATTCTCACGACGTAAACCTAAAACATTTTTCTTTTCAATTTGTAAAATAACTTTTCGGGCCAGCCATCGGCTAAAGCCTATGTACATGACGGCCAACGCCCAATAAATAATAATGGAAGACCGAGGAACCGAAACCATACGGCCAAAAGCAATGATTGCAGCCAAAATGAGAACCGAAATACTAACACCACTAATAACCGTGGAAATCATGGCCTCGCCAGCGTATCGAATAACGGCACGGTACAGTCCCATTCTTATGAAAATTGGAACCGTAATCAGAGGTAAAGCCAAAAACAACCAGCTGAAATCATGCAAAGGCGGCGTCCAAGTTCCCTCGCGTATTGCCACTGCCGACAAAAAAGCCAAGGGCAACAAAATACAATCACAAATTAACATTAATATAATTTTGAATTTTCTTTGCATCTGCGCGAAACGATTTAAAAATCTAAACTGTGATTGCACCGGCATTAAAAAATCCTCTGCAAAGTTTTAAAAATAATTTTTACATCAGCGGGAAACGAAGCCAATTCATGATACTTTAAAGACAACTGCGTTTTCCGCGGTAAAATATCTTGTATATAAGTTTGCTCAGGATCCTTTGAGGCTGCCAGCAAATCCGACTCATCACGAAATTCAATCGAAGCCAAATCGGTGATTCCTGGTTTCAGAGATAGAATTTTATTTCGATCCTTTTCGGAAAGCAAGGAAACATACTTTTCAACTTCTGGTCTGGGACCTACGAAACTCATTTCGCCGAAAAACACATTTATTAGCTGAGGTAACTCATCAAACTTTGTAGATCTTAATAATCGGCCAATCCCGGTAATGCGGGAATCATTTCCTGCGGTTATTAATAAACCTTTTTTGTCGGCATCAACGACCATAGTGCGAAATTTTAAAATCCTAAAAGATTTCCCATTTTGCCCTACTCGGTTTTGACGATAAAACACCGGACCAAAATCAGAAAATAATACCGCGGCTGCAATCAAAATAAAAAAAGGCGACAGAAGAAGGATTCCCACTGATGAAAAAAACAAATCAAAAGGTCTTTTTCCTGACCACACGTTATGTACTTTCCCGAACTATTTTTCGTATACATTCTACGACGCGGTCTTGATTCGCCTGGGTCATCTTAGTATACAAGGGTAAACTCACCGCCCGCTCAAACACTTTCATCGTATTCGGAAAGTCGTTGGGTTGGTAATTGTACATTGTTTTCCAAACCGGATGCAGGTGCAGTGGAATAAAGTGAACACTGCAGCCCACTCCTAAATCGCTCATCTTTTGAATAAATTCTTCTCTTGAGATTTGTATTTCTTTACCCAACTGAATCACAAACAAATGCCAACTGTGCAATTGGGCCCCAGCAACCAGTTGGTTCGAAGAATCGGTCAAACCCATCGGTGGATTAGTGATCGGCAAATCACTTAACTGCTGCATGTAATATTCGGCCATTTGCTGACGTTTTTTTTGAAACGCATTGGCTTTTTTTAACTGTTGAATTCCAATCGAAGAGGCTACGTCAGTCATGTTATA
>JAYSSX010000432.1:0-2438 GCA_043720315.1 Pseudobdellovibrionaceae bacterium
GAAAGGCGAAGGAAAAACAACAACGACAATTGGTCTTGGTGATGCGCTTAGAAAAATTGGAAAAAAATCTTTGATTTGTTTACGACAACCATCCATGGGTCCCTGCTTCGGTGTTAAAGGCGGTGCTACTGGTGGCGGCAAAGCCATGCTAACGCCCATGGAAGCTATCAATCTAAATTTTACTGGTGACTTTCATGCGATCGGAGCAGCACATAATCTTTTATCTGCTTTGATTGATAATCATATTCACTTTGGTAATGAACTTAAAATCGACGCCAGAAAAGTGACCTGGCGCAGAGTCATTGATATGAATGATCGAAGCTTAAGGGTCATTACTCAAGGTTTAGGCGGTCCTGGTAATGGATTTCCCAGGGAAGACGGCTTTGATATTACAGTAGCATCTGAAGTCATGGCTATTTTTTGTTTAGCAACAGACTTGTTAGATTTGCAGGAAAAGCTTGGCAACATTATCATTGGAGTTTCTCTTGATAAAAAACCGATCACAGCAAAAGATCTTAAAGCGCACGGGGCCATGGCAGCAATCCTTAAAAATGCAATTCTACCAAATCTAGTTCAAACTCTGGAAGGCAGCGCAGCTCTTGTTCACGGTGGGCCTTTTGCCAATATTGCACATGGCTGTAATTCGATTATTGCGACTTCATCGGCACTAAAATTAGCAGACTATGTGGTTACGGAAGCAGGGTTTGGCGCCGATTTAGGAGCAGAAAAATTTTTAAATATTAAGTGCCGTAAGGCCGAGCTTTGGCCCAGTTGCGCCGTGCTTGTCGTAACCATCCGAGCCATCAAGTATCATGGAACAGATCTTAAAACCGGCATCGTAAATATTAATCGTCACGTAGCGAATCTTAAAAAATTTAATCTTCCAATAACAATAGCCATCAATCGGTTCACTGAAGATACTGATGAAGAATTAAATTGGGTCATAGATTATTGCAAAAATGAATTGAAAGTTAGCTGCATTATTAATAGCTCATGGGCGCAGGGGTCCTCGGGTTCAGAAGATTTAGCAAAAGAAGTTGTCAGACTTTGTGATCAAAATATTTCGATCCCTTCGTTTTCCTATGAAGACAGTCATTCGCTTTTTGATAAAATTAAAACCATTTCTAAAGAACTCTATGATGCAGAGAGTGTGCAATTTTCAGAAGCTGCTCGCAAAAGATTATTTGAATTTGAAAATTTAGGATTTCAAGATATGCCGATTTGCATTGCGAAAACGCAGTACAGTTTTTCTTCTGATCCAAAAAAACTAGGAGCCGCCTCGGATCACATTCTTGATATCAAAGAAGTCAGACTAGCTGCGGGTGCAGGTTTCGTGATAGCCATTTGCGGAGACATTATGACGATGCCAGGATTACCCCGAGTGCCAGCTGCATCAGGAATTTATGTTGATAAAAAAGGACAAATTCAAGGTCTTTTTTAATGACGTGCAGTTAGCAAAAAAAGCATACACTGAAATTTACCTACCATCGGTGATTGGAATTCCATTAAACATCAAGCCAATAGTTAGATAGGGTCCTGAAAGATCGATGTTTTTTACATTAGTATTAATTGTTCCTGCTCGGTCAAAGCCATCAATTTTTTGACTGTCATATCCCGCTTCTATTACAAAATAATATTTCCCTTTTCCTACAGCCAAAGATAAACCACCCGTTGAATATATAGTAGCAAATGGGGTGGCTTTTTTAGTCAACGATCCATTTTGTGTTGCTGTTTTAATTTCGTAAGTTGTGTTACTTCCGCCAACGCCAACTACTGCGTCTAGGTGCAAAAATTCTGTTTTATAAAAAGCAAAGCGTCCAACCAAGGCAGCGATATCTTGATCAATTCCAACTTTATAATCGGTACTGGAATTACTATTAATTTCGTCTTGAGAAATCAAATGCTTAGAATATCGAAGCCCCCCGCTAAATCTGTTAGACAATGGAAAAGTAATTTCAATTCCAAATTTGTTATTTAAATCTGCTTTTTTTAAACCCTGTGCAGTTAGTTCTGTATTAAGTTCCGTGGGTTGAATTAGCGTCGAACCTAGAAATAACCTGGCTTGTCCCACGCGCTCTTCACTTATCGCTGTGTGTGAAAATATATTTAAACTAATAAAAATAAGTAATAATTTTACCGGATTCACGGCTCCTCCTAGACAGGGCAAGATAGGGATTAAATTAAAAATGCCCGGAGCGACCGAGCATTTTTTTCTTTTCCGAAGTTTATACTCGCAATTTAATGTGGCGGAGCTGTGCCTGGAAGATTAGCTAATTCCAATCGAACATAGTGTCTTCCATAGTGTATTCGGACATAGTGTCTTCGGATCAATTTTACCACATGTCCTCCTGTTGTGTGTTTATCTGCAGAAGTTTCGAACCTTCTAGCACCAGCCCTCGTTTCACGGAGATAGCGGCGGCAGATGTGATCTTTTCGGA
>JAYSSX010000433.1:0-4257 GCA_043720315.1 Pseudobdellovibrionaceae bacterium
TCCATTTTATCTTTGAGAATGTTTACTTTTTGCAAATACAATCCAAACTGAACGGCGTTTTTCAGGCTGGCTTTTATGAATTCTGGTTTTTCATGGATAAAAGACATTAATCGAGTCAACATTTCGCCAACAACACCGGCAACATAAAAACAGTAGTCGTTAAGCTCAGACTCGGTCTTCAAATTTACTGGGGTCGAAGAAAAAATTTGAATGTGTTCGCTCATGCCGCAAATCATAGTAACAAGCGAATCGGAAACAATTTTTTTAACTTCACTAGGCAATTTAAAATAATCTGTAAACAATCGATCGCATTGCTGGATCAGAGCCAGTTCGGCAGCATTGCAATTTAATTCAGCGGATTCTAACTGGCGCTTGACCTCGAAACCTTTTCGTTGAAAAAAGCCTTCATTCTTTTCATCAAAGATCTGACTAAGCATTCCTAGAATACTGATTTTTCGTTCGGGAGAAAGTCGTGAGTCTTCGACGGTGTCGATGAGGCGGAATAGCAAGTAAGAAAGCGAAATGTAATCGCGCTGGGGCTGTTCCAGCTGCGCCAATATAAACGCAAAAGACCTGCTGACTCCATCAAGATGATTTTGGTAAAAATCAGTATTATTCACAGAAAAAAGTTAGCACTAGGGTCGGCGCTTGTAAACCAAAAAAAATCGGCCCGGGGGAGACCCGGGCCGACGGTAATTTTAAATTTTTGATTGGGAAACGATTACTCTAAAGTATCGTTAGCGATTGGGTTACCAGAACCAGCCTCTAAGTTATGAAGATAAAGGATAGTGTCTAATTCTGTTTCTAAAGCGGTACCTAAGCGGTCAAAAGCTCTTTCAGAATCAGCTAAAGAATCAGTACCGAAAGAAGTTTCGTCAATCCACATTTTGTCGAAATCTACTAACTGGTTGTTAGCTTTTAAACTTCTAGTGTTGAACCAATTGCTCTTTTTGATTTTGAAAACCAACATCCATGCTTTTCTACCGTCGCCATCACACTGTACAGTGTAGCCGCATTCGTTAAATGCATTAGATTTGCTCATCTCGTAAGAAGAAGCTACGAATGGAGAGTAAGCTTGATCTTTTGTAGATTTAGTTCCACCTAATTGGTCGTTGTATGCAGATTTGTACCAGTTTGTGTGTCGGTTAACTGCATTACGTAAGCGCATAAAAGCTGTGCTCTCGTCGATGTTGCTAGTGTTGATATTGAACATATCATTGAAAGATAATGAACCATCTCGTAAAGCAACTGTACTTGTAACATCAGTACCATCTGAAGTTTGCATAGTGAATGGAGTCTTTCCAACTTTACCGTCAAATGAAGGAATCATCGTTAAGTTAACAGTCGCACTTGCAACAGAACTTTCTAAAGATTTGTCATAAGTTAACCAAGCAGCTAAACCAGATCGAGCCGCGTTGTAACGAGTCAAGAAAGGCTTTTTGAAGTAAGCTTCACAAACTGCATCAGTGATAGTTGCGTTTTTGCCATTTGATTTCGTTGAAGACGAGCAAAAGTTAGCGATTGAAATCGCGTGCCATAACATCGCATTACCTTCTGGAGAATATTGCTTGAAGTTAGAGTCGCCACGGAAGTCATAAACGTAGTCTTTGTCTTCAGATGAACAAGAAGAACCATTTTCGAACTGAGCTAAACCTTGCTCGTAGCTAGAAGAGTAAGACTGACCTTTGGCGATAAGTTCACCAATGATGTATTTAGTTTCACAAACTGTGAAAGCGCGTACTGGCTCTTGAGAATCAGGATGTTGATTGGATTTTAAGAAACTATTAGTAGCAGCAACTTGTTCGCGAGCTGAAAATACTGCGTTACTGATTTCTAAATATTTGTTGTAACTTTGACCAGATAATTGTGACCAAATGTTCTTACTGTAATCAACTTTTTTCTGAGTTTCGTTAGCAAGAAGGATCATGTTATTAACCCATTTGATCTTTCCTTCAACCATTTCAGCACGGTCACGGAATTCACCACAAGTTTGAACTAAGAATAAATGGGCATCTTCAGTAACTCCGGCTGGAGCGGCACCAGCAGCTCCTAACTCTGCTAAACCTGCTTTATAGACACGTTTAATATCACCGTAAAAGTAAAAGTTTTTAGGAGCTACTTTAGAAAGGATGCGAGAAGCTCTTGCAACTTCAGGGTTACCGTATTTTGGTACAGAAGTTTCAGCTGAATCAGCTACGCCAGTGCAATATTTGGCAAATAAATTTTGGTTGCCTTGAACTGATTTAATTTTTCTTTCAGGACCTTGGTAACCAGTTAATGGAGTTACTGCGGTACTTGGAATTGGATCAACTGAGGGAATTGGAGGTTGAGCGATGACAACGGGAGGACCTGATACAGAAGGAGATGTAACTACAACCTGAGGTTGGATAACAACAACTGTTGGTTGGGTGTGAGTGGTGCCAGAGCTAGAAGAAGATCCGCCTAAAAGTTGTTTACAGTTAGGTAAAGCTTTTATGTCTTGTTGACACATCCACTTTTGAGCTTTTTCCAATGTTGATGAGTCCACAGCCAATGCGCTGGTTGCTTGAAGTGCTAGTAGTGTTGTTAACACCAATTTCGTAAAGTTCATATTTTCTCCCTATGAATTGTTAAGTATTCAAGGTTCTTATAAGCATTTTTGCGACCATAGGGATTTTATGTTTTAAATCAAATTATTGAATTTGAGGTGTCTTAAGATTGGACAGGGCTTATTTTCGCCCGAAAATGAAGAAGGCAAACTTTCGTTTGCCTTCTGGTAAGCTAGGTTTGGGCTGAGAAAAGTGTCTATATATATTATAATATATTAGGACTCTTCATCTCGTTCAGGAGCTTTACAGATCGTTTTTTCGACACGGCTGTGGAAATTGTGCAACTTCTCTTTGTTATCGTTATGGCAGTTCTTTACCTTAATATGGCAAAGTCCTACGAACTTGACCGCATCTCCAATTTTTAAATCGTCCAATGAAAACTTAGTGTCAGAAGAGTAAAGAAGAACTTTACCATTCACTACGTTTAACTCTTTAGCATCTTTTTCTGAAAGTTGAGCGATGTCGATAAACTGTTCATACAGATCAACTTTAATTTTACAAAATCGTGCTAGTCGGATTTTTAGACATTTATGGAACACTTCACGGTTTTTAAATAAACCCCAAGCCCAGCCGCGAATAAATAATCTAAGGTCTTCGCGTTCGAATCGTGTTTCATCGTCGTCATCGTCAACTTCATTTCGAATGCCCCAGGCGTTGCCCTCATGCGACGTTTTATATTCGTGCTCTTTTACTTTTTTAAGGTCAAAAGAACAGTATTTATTTTCCCACTCATCTGTAGGTTCTACAATTGGTGGATAATTTGGCGGTTGAGACTCAGTAACTTTAGGAGTTGGAGACGGTGAAGATGAAGTAGTGATTACCGGAGTGGATATAGGCATTGGTGTTGGCGAGGGAGAGTGTGTGGTAGTTACGATTACAGGAGTCGCCGTAGGCACTGGAGCTGAAGAAGGGGTTGAGGTCACCACTTCTATTGGGACAAGGCCACCGCCCGTATTGACGCCTACAGCAGAGGCACCCTGATCATCTTGCTGGCTAGTGACTGGATTGAAATTAACTTTCGAGCAGTTCTGAAACATCGACACAGTCATACCGACTCCGATAATTACTGCTAGTTTTTTCATGTTTGTAGTTGTCATCTTAGCCCCCCGGCCTGTTTAACGATCTTACATGTCTAAAAAGCAAGGGCTAAGCCAGCTTTAAAGCAATAGGTTCGTTAATAGGAGCAGTGAGACACCAACTTTAAAAATTTGCCTATCTGATCAACGTATCCAAATGGGAAGTGTGTACTAAACTGAGCCGGAAATTATGCTTAATAACCAGGAGGAAAAGAAAGAGTTTTTTATATGCTTAAATTTAAGCATTGACTCTTTTTGAGAATTATTTAAATTGGCTTTTCTGTTTTGCACTAGAGTGGTTCGCTAGCTCAGCTGGTAGAGCACTTCACTTTTAATGAAGGGGTCGATGGTTCGAATCCATCGCGAGCCACCAAATCTAATGCAAGGTACGCAGCCCACACTGTTCCCATCGTCTAGCGGCCTAGGACACCTCCCTTTCACGGAGGATACAGGGGTTCAAATCCCCTTGGGAACGCCAATTTCTCCGGTGTAGAACCTTTCAGGGGTTCCGAGACCACCGCAGCCAAATAAAGAACCATTATTATTTTATTTCTTGGGGGCTTTAGGGGCGGTGCAATTGAATTGGATGCTCT
>JAYSSX010000434.1:0-4464 GCA_043720315.1 Pseudobdellovibrionaceae bacterium
AAAGTCAATTTCTGAAAACTAGACTAATTAAATTCAAATTAAATGGTTACCATAAGTAATGTTTACGTTGCTTAATCGATCCCATTCTACAGATTATGAAAAACATAATTTTGAATGTTTTAACACGCCCAATTCGCCTTTTTGGATACGTCCAGAATTACTGCAATGGTCGAGTTCGGATGAATTGAGTTTTATCATTGGAATCTATGAGCAAGGTGAATTGGTCGGCGCGGCAAAATGGGAAATGATTCACAGCGAACAACATTTGCTGACAAAATTAGTAGGAATTACCAAACAAAATCTTCCTTCAAATTTAAAATATCCAGTGATTTACACCGCACAGTCTTCAAGTTTACCAAAAGTTCGGAACAAAGGATTAAATACAAAATTAAGAAAAGTCAGTTTGAAGATGGCGCAATTGGCCGGCATTCCTACTTCATGCACCACTCTAATACAAGGTAGTCCTCGAATACGGACTTTAGAAAATTTGGGATACCTTTTTTCAGTTAACCAAACTAAGTGGAATACTGCTAGTTATAAGTCTGATCGTTTTGGGATGATAGGTGTTATAGATCTAGAATCTAATTCAAGTAAAATTTCTGAAGGTTTGGGGGCGGAAGAGCATGAATTTATAATTTCAACGCTTCCGGCTTTTTTGAATTGGCTAGAAAGCGAAAATTATCAGCAGACCAAAGCAAATCACTTTCGTTTTGGATTTGAGAACCAATTATTCTCAATTAGAAAAAACGAACAAGATCGATTTTTTGCTTCGTACGGTAAGTGTTTCCGTCCCACAAATGGTTTTAAGGCCGAATGTATATTGGCCGCACAAGAAATACATCGTTTGAACTCGAAACCTTTGTTCCTTTGTTTTAGTGGCGGAGCAGATTCCGAAATTATGTGTGAAACTTTTCGCCAAGCAAAAATTCCCTTCAATGTGGTCATTGCCAGGTTTAATGGAAATTTGAATAATCATGATTATCAATGGGCAGTGAAGTATTGCGAACGAAATGCAATTGAACCCATTTTTTACGATCTAGACGTTTTTAAATTTTTTGAAACTCAAGAATACCGCGAAATGCTAAAGTATACAGGTTGTGGGTATCCTATGTTAACTACACAAATGAAGCTAATCCAATTTGTATCTAAAGAACTTTCAGGGATACCTGTGCTGGGCAGTTCGGAATGCTGGATAAAAAAAATTGAGCAAGCCTGGTACATGATTGAAGAAGAGCCAATCCAATCTTTGCATCGTTTTCTAAAATTCAATCGTATGGCGGGTATTCCAGGTTTTTTCCAGTGGAGTCCTGAACTGATGTTGTCCTATCTTCAAGATCCACTACTAGTGAAAATGGTTAATGGTGAAATGCCTGGGGTTGAATCTTCATATGACATTAAAACCGATATTTATCGAAATTATTTCCCAATTGAAGATCGCAAGAAGTACACAGGTTATGAACAGTTCGAAAAATTAATTGTTCAAAAAAGGGCTGAACTTAATAAGGTCTATATTGGCCCTATAGTTTCTGCCCTAATTGAATATCATTCTTTGGTATTTAGTTTAAAACCGACCCATGTTGATGGAATTTTAGGTAGGATTTAGGAGCTGAAGTTGAGAATTCGTAGATTGATATTACCATTGACCATCATTGTTTCGATTTTAGGAATATTACATTGGTTCATTTATCAAATGACTATTCAAGGTTTAACTGAAGTTCCGGGTTGGTTGCCAATATTTATGATAGTGGCCTGGTTGATGATTCCTTCGGCTTTGCTGTTAAGTATAAGTCCGCTTCACGAAAAGGTACTTCCCCTAATTATGTTGGGATATGTTTGGTTAGGGACTTTCGGAATAGCCTTTTTCTTTGCCTGTGTGCAAGTTGTTCTTTTATTAATGGGTCTCACCGTCACATTTCCCTGGATGTTTGTTGTTGTTCCGCTAATCGCATTGTGGTCATTGAGAATAAATATATTCGGCCCTCAAATTATTAAACATAAATTAAAGGGTCCTGAATTTATGCGATCTTTGCGGATGGTACAGATTTCTGACCTGCATATTGGCAATACCATTTTGCGTGAAAAATGGTTGTCTAGAGTAACCGAAAAAATTCTATCGTTGAAACCGGACATTGTCGTAGTGACGGGGGATTTGGCCGATGGCGCTTTTGAAAAGACTGCTCCTATGTTAGCCCCTTTGTCTAAAATTCAATGTCCGAAATTTTACATTACCGGGAATCATGAATACATTCGCGGTGGAGACTGGGAAGGGCAACTGTCCAAATTAGGATTTGAAGTATTACACAATAGTAATGTCGTTTTTCCCCATGCTGATGGGAAATTGCTATTGGCGGGCGTTCCCGATTTACATGTAAAGCGATTTATTCGCGAACGTGAATCATTACCTGATGTCGCATTAAAAACTTCGCAAGAAGTAGACTATCGAATTTTACTGGCGCACGAACCATCTAGTGTTTTTGGTGTTAAAAGTGAAAAATGTGATCTTTTGTTATCCGGTCATACCCATGGCGGACAAATTTTTCCTTTTGGAATATTTGTAAGACTGCAACAACCGTTGTCAGCGGGCTTTAAGATGATAAATGGAATTTTAGTTTTTGCCCACCAAGGTACAGGCTTTTGGGGGCCACCAATGCGATGGTTTACCCGTTCTGAAATCGTTGAATTTAGCTGGGAATAGTTACTAAATAATCCAATCCACCTTTTATCGCTGCAATCTGGGCATTTATACAAATTTGACCGTCTACCCGTGGACTGTCGGGATACATTTCTGTCGTCGTTGTGTATTCGGCGGTGGAAAAACCCGCACATAAATATAATTTTCTTAATGGATAGTTTATAACACCCACTTGCTGAAGAGGTTCACCGATGATTCTGCCTTGATCGTCAGGTGGGGCTATATGAGTCACCTTTCTAACGGAATCAACAATTGCCTTTTGAAATTCTTTGCGTGGATTTTCGGTGTCGCCAACCGTGTAGAAACCATCGGGGATTTCAGACAGCTCTTGCACAACACCATCGCGTTTTTCCAAAGCTGGGCGGAAAATAGTATTGTCGGTATCTGTTGTTTCATGCAAATCAAAATGTGCATATGGTTTGATTTTTTCCGTAACCATTGCATTTAGAAAAAGACGGGACTCTTCCGCTGGAGAATCTGGATAAAAAGAACGATTAGGGTCAATGGCCTTTGAGTTCCAGCGATTCACCGTTTCATAGGCCCAAGGACTGATACATGGAACGCAAGCAATATTAAACTTTAGATTGTATTTGTCGGCAACCCACTTCAAAAAATCTAAAGCGCCATGAACACCGCTGGTTTCGTAACCATGGACTCCGCCCGTGATTAATATCGTTTTTTTAGTTGGCGAAAAGTCCTTAGATTTTAAAAGATAAAGCGGGTAATGCCTGGGATTGATAGAAAGGTTGCCATACGGAATAATTTCAAATTCGCTTGATAGATCACTAATTTTACTGACCACATCAGCTAAATAAGAGCGCTGTACAATCTGTTGCTTATACCAGTTTTCTCTTTCAGTTGTTCCCCACATCTGTACCTCCAGTTTTATCCCGGTCAAAAGAGTCGTTTTTAAATTAATTTTCTACACGTAAGGATTTAGAATCGATACGATACATTCTTTTAAATGAGTTTCAATATTTCCGCTACTTAAAAACCCAAACTAAAAAATCGCACCTTGAAGCAAGGCTTCTAAAGTCATTGCATAATCTATAGGATCTATTTTAGTCGATAGTTCCCTGTGCGAAGTGGCCTCCTTTAATAAGTGGCAAAAGATCGAACAGGTTTATGCGAAATAGGCAGCCACCCTCTTTTTGGATTTGGGGCTGCGTCCTTTAGTGGACGTTAATAAGATAGCGATTATAGGACATTGTTTTGGTGGATTGTGCGCCTTGGATTTAGCCCGTGCTGTACCCATGGGAATATTGGGTGCAATCAGCTTACATGCGCCATTGGGTGCACCAGAAATTTCTGAACAAGAGAAGATTACCGCAAGTATTATGGTTTTGCATAGTTGGGAAGATCCTGTCGCGAAAACAGAAAATTTTCTACAATTTACTGAAGAAATGACTAAGGCGAATGGAGATTGGCAGGTGCATGTCTACGGTCATGCAAAACACGCATTTACTTTTGTTGGCGCGGATATCCGAATGATTGGAATTAAGTACAACGAAAAGGCACACTTGCGTTCAAACAAATCCGTCTCTGAATTTTTAAAGGAAATTTTCAATAGGTAGTGCTTAAATTTTTCAAAAATTTAACTTTTTCAAGTGTGAATTTTTATTAAAATCTCAGAATGGCAAAAGCTATTGTTTTCGATGGTTTATAGGGTCTCACCTTGAGAACCGCTTCCAGTCTCAATTTAGCCAATTAAGTGTTGGTAAATTTGGCCGAATAGTTAGTATCTGCCACTGGTTAGTCCCCTTGAAAAGGGA
>JAYSSX010000435.1:0-7292 GCA_043720315.1 Pseudobdellovibrionaceae bacterium
CGGGCGTTGCCAGTTAATCTTTGCATCAGCTCATTATCAATCGCCTTTTCATAATTCTTAATTGAATAACCAGTTAAAAAAGCCAATGGAACAATAGAAAATATCAAAAACCAAATGATCAAAATAGTTCTTAAAGATCGGTTTGGTTTTTTTAATTCGCTCATGGAGAGGTTCCTTCAGGAGCAGGTAACGGATTATCTTCCTGAGATTTTGGTTCCAATTTTGCCGGTTGCTTGGGTTTGTCGGACTCAACGACATCGATGATCAATCGAATGATTCCATCAGGCATTATTCGATCATGCTTTTCTTTAATTAGGTTAAGATCTCCATACTCCTTAAATGCAGTTTGGAGTTGATCGTATTTTGCTTCAGGCATTGTGAAGTGAAAGTAGGAGCCAGTTCCTTTGGTCCAACCCAATTCAACTTCACCGGCTTTACGTCCGCCGAAATCTTTGACAATCTGAACTAGTTTGGGGCTATTGGCCGGAGCATTAACTACTTTTAAAACTCCTCGATATAAAAAACCGCCGGTCTTCTTATCTTTTTCTATAACGGCCGGGGTGGCAACTGCAGCTGCTGTCGTTGTTGGTGCAGTCGTTGGACTTGCCTTTAACGGTAATGTAGTAGCAACCGCTACTGGGGCAACAGAAGGGGTTGCTGTAGCAACTGCCGATGCCGGAGTCACTGAAACGACAGCCACTGAAGGAGCAGGCGGAATAGGTTTTGCGCCGGTTCCAGCGGCTTCATCTTCAAATACCACCGTCGTTTGGCTTTCATTTTTTTCAGCTTCCTTTTTAGGAATCTCCAGTTCTACAACTTCTTTAGAATATTGGTTATTAATTTCAGAAACGACGACGTCAGACTTCTGGAAGAACTGAATATTTAAAATTTTGTTCCAAGGTACGAATATAGAAATCAAAATGACTACACTAGATACCAGCAATGATTCTAAGCCTAACTTCAGTCCGATAGGCCATTTCTGAAAATTTAGTTTTTGTAAAAGTACCTGAAAATAGCCGACGGGAATTTTAATATTATCGATGAGAGATCTCGAGACCTCGACTTCAGATAAATAATCACAATAAGTCAGGCCATTATTAATTTTTTGAATTTCGACCTGCGCTGATCGATTAGTTTTTACATAATTTTCAACAGCGATGGATCGCTCAGGGTCCAACTGTAAAGTAATATAGTCATACAATAATTCTTGGCCAATAAAAGGGCTGATTTCCCTTTCGCCTTTTTTAGAAAATGGAATATCGTCGTTACTAGACATGCAGCCTACTCATGCTCTTCTGCCCTTGCTTTTTTTCCGCTCGGTTGTACTAACGCCCCTAATTTTCTGAGTCCTCTGCCTACACGATATCTAACAGTCCCAATGGAAATTCCTAATCCATTTGCAATTTGTTCATCTTCGAATTTTAAAATTTTTGACCATATCAAACAGATTAACTCCTCTTCCGAAGAAGACTTTTGGAATTCTTTCCACGGTGAGAAATTTAATAAGTCAGGAATCATCCAACCGGAGTCTACCGAGTAGTTAGGTTTGCCTCGTGACCATCTATGTTTGTGTTTATCCCAAATATATTTGGTCGCGATAACAACGGCTATCGGACCTTCTAATTTTTCTTTAGATTTAAATTTGTTTCTTAAAAACTCGATAGCTTCACTGGATGCTCTTGTTGCCTTCTGATCGTCAAGCCACGCATAGAAGAAAAACAATGCAATGGATTTGACGTCTTGATCAGACATGGAAAACCTTACTCAACAGTTAGCTGTCTTAATAAATCTAGCTCTTCGAGAACTCTGCCTGATCCCATAACTACGCAAGTTAATGGATCTTCTGCAATTGAAACAGGAAGCCCTGTTCGTTCTCTTAAAAGCACATCTAAATTTGCTAGTAATCCACCGCCACCAGTTAATACGATTCCATTATCAACGATATCGGAAGCTAATTCCGGTGGTGTTTTTTCAAGAGCTGTTTTAACGGCATCCACAACTTCTGATAATGGATCCATCAAAGCATCGTTCACTTGTGATGAAGTGATCTCGATAGTTTTAGGAGCACCAGCAACTAAGTCACGACCTTTAATTTCTATTACTTTTTCTTCTTCAAACGGATATGCGTTACCAATTTGAATTTTAATATTTTCAGCAGTTCTTTCACCTATTAACAAATTAAATTGGCGACGAACGTAGTTTACAATGGCTTCATCAAATTTATCGCCAGCAACTTTAATAGACTTACAATAAACGATACCACCTAGTGAAATCACGGCTACACCAGTAGTACCACCACCCATATCCACTACCATGTTTCCACTTGGTTCAGTGATAGGTAATCCTGCACCGATAGCTGCGGCCATTGGTTCCTCAATTAAATACACTTCACGCGCACCTGCAGATTGAGCGGCTTCTTTAACTGCACGTTTTTCCACCTGCGTGATTCCATAGGGAACACAAATAATGATTCGCGGACGGATAACACTTTTCTTATTACCCATGGCTTTTTTAATAAAGTACTCAAGCATCTTTTGTGTCACTTCGAAGTCAGCAATAACACCGTCTTTAATTGGTCGTATGGCTACGATACTGCCTGGAGTACGGCCCAACATTTCTTTAGCTTCCTTACCGACAGCTAAAACTCGATTTTGTGAACCACGATAATTTTTTTGAACGGCAACGACAGAAGGCTCATCTAAGATAATTCCTTGGCCTCTAACGTAAACAAGTGTATTTGCTGTCCCCAAATCAATCGCGATATCGTTTGAAAAATATTCCGAAACCTTTTCAAATAAACCCATGTTCTCTCTTTTTCTGTTACTAGCAAAATAGTTACTAATAAGTCTAAGCACGCAGAAAACAGTAGTCAATTAGCGAAGTTAAGTTATTCTTTGTTGTCGAATAACGCTAGGCGACTTCAGAATCTGCCAAAGATGACTTCTACCAGGACATCTCTTTTTTAATTATGCGATTGAGAGTGTCCACTTGATTTTGTAATTCAGCAGAACTTAGGGATAATTCATTTTTGAATACGCTTTTGATTTCTTCTAAAAAGGAGAAGCCGTGGTCTTTCCTAGCCAAAACCAAAGGTGCCCGGCGAAGATAAAAATCGGCCACAGATAAGCAGCCAGTTTGGTGGATTGCATGCATAGCCTCCATTTGTATGTAGCTAAAATCATTTTGGTATTTAGAAGACATCAGTACCGCTTCCTGCCCATGCCTTTCGGATAACCAAACCAGTTCCTTTTCAGACAAACGCCCACTTTTTATCTTGATTTCGTTTTTTATGGCTTCAACTTTTTCCATAAAATCTTCACTGATCAGCGGATTGAGTGCTGATTTTGTAGGACAATGAAGGTACTTGGCCCGTGTCTCAAAATTTCTATGCTTAAGGACTTCATCTACAATCTGTTCTGCCATCAGGCGGTAAGTAGTGTATTTGCCTCCGGCAACAACAGTCAGATGTTGGTCAAATGTTTTGATGTAATGTTCGCGACTGGTTTTACCTTCCGTGGACGAGCTGTCGTCAACCAGTGGCCTTACACCACTATAGCTGGCCACGATATCTTCGCGTTTCAAGTTTAATGTTGGAAAGTACTTTTGGCTGACTCCTAATAAATATTCAATATCTTCAGTCGTGGAAAAAACGGAAGAAGGGTCGCCAGAAAAATCAGTATCGGTTGTGCCAATAATAACCATTTCATGCCTAGGAATAGCAAAAACAATTCTTTTTTCGGCACCCATCACAACAGCTTGCTCCAAAGGAACTCGACTTTTTTCAAAAGTTAAATGGATGCCTTTTGTAGGTCTAAGAATTTTTTTCCAGTCATTCGAGAAATGCGGAAGCTCTTGATCGGTCCAAGGGCCCAATGAACTGACAATGTGTTTGGCCTTAATACTAAAATTTTTATTATTTAAAATATCAGTGGCTTCCACTTCATAAAGCTTTTCGCCGTTTCGAGAAATCAGATTTGATTTGGATTTCTTATTAGCCTTAACGTAATTAAAACAAAGGGCTCCGTGTTCATTGGCTGAGCGCAAAGTCTCCAAAACCAGTCTATCATCATCCATATAGGCATCGCTATACACGTAAGAACCCAAAAGGTCCGCTTGATTGAGGGAATTTACACGTTGCTTTGATTCCAAAGAATTTAGTCTTTCGTGCATTTCAGGAGCATCAAACATTGAAAGGGCATCGTACAGCCACATTCCTAAACCCATGATTCCAAAACCTACCCGGCTTTCTTTATAGATGGGAATCATAAATCTTAAGGGATGCACTAAGTGTGGTGCAATTTGAAATAAAATTTTTCTTTCCGATAAGGCTTCGAAAACTAATTTAAATTCACGATTTTCTAAATAGCGAATTCCTCCGTGAATCAACTTACTGGAACGGGAACTGGTTCCACTGGCAAAATCATTTTGCTCTAGTAGGCACACTTTCATTCCGCGCATGGACGCATCCCGGGAAACTCCAGCGCCAGTAATTCCCCCACCAATTATTAATATATCAAAAATTTCATCTTCAATTCTAAGTAAGTTTTTTTGGCGTTCAAATAATGAAAAACTTTTCATTTAATTTACCCTAGTCGTTTTAATTTCGACATATTGTGGCTCCCAAGGGTTTACTTTTACTCCGGCCAGATTTAAACTTTGGATAGATTCCGGAAAATAAACTTTTTGAAAATGCTTTTCGCGTGACAGCTTCCAAGCAATTTCAAAGATCTCATAACCATCGTTAGGGTTTTCATAGTGAATGTGTTCAACCCAAAGAGACTGGGTTTGGCGATTTAAGAAAAGCATTGGCTGCGCAAGAAAATAACACTTCAATTCAGATTCATTATTATTTTGGTCGCGCAAAAATCCACCGAAACACCAACCTGTAGGGAGGTAATGATTTAACGATTCTTGCCGCCATGGACCGGTCCATGATTCTATTTCAGCCATCATTGGATCGTCATTTAATTTTGCAAGTAAGGCTTTTTCTAACTGCAGAATTTTATCGGCATCTTCCAATTGTAATATTCTAAAAGTAAGTGACATGACCTAAAGTATGACCTTAAAATTTAAAATTATGAAGCATAAAGATTTCAGTTCACAACTGTGGCATAAAATAGAATCCGCACTAAATGAAGAATTAATGACAAATTCAAATCCGGTTGCGGCATTTGATGCCGATGGCACTTTGTGGGAATTTGATCTGGGTGAACTTTATTTTCAGTACCAAATCAAAAATAAATTGTTGCCATTGCCCAATGACCCTTGGCAGTACTACAAAGAAATGTGTGAAAAAACTGATCCAATTTACGCTTTGTTTTGGCTAGCACAAATTCATAAAGGAACTAACATCAAAACGGTAAATCAATGGGCGGCAAACTGCTTTGAACAACAAAAGCCCATTCCCGTTTTTCCAGCGCAGGCCAAGTTGATCGAATTCTTTAAAAAAAATGGCGTAAAAGTTTTTATTGTTACCGGAAGTGTAAAATGGGCCATTGAACCCGGCGCTATACATTTCAATCTTCCTGCCGAAAATGTCATAGGTGTGGAAACAGTTGTGGATAGTAGCGGAATTATATCTGATACAGCCAACGGGCCCGTCACTTGGTTTGAAGGAAAAGTAGAAGCGTTAATGAAAAAGACAGCTGGGGTTAAACCTTTTTTTGCTATTGGAAACTCCATGGGCGATCGGGCCCTCATCGATTGCGCAACACGGGTGAAAGTGGCTGTACGAAGTGCAGCTCCAGGCCAAGAACTTTACACCACAGAAACGCATCTTCGTGAGCACGCCTTACAAAATAATTGGGAAGTTCACGACTTCTAGTTAGTTTTTCTCCCCTTAATCTCAGTGGCATCGGTGTTGAAAGTAAACTCCCATAAGCTACGTAGTGGCTTTAACAACGTTATTTATCTTTTTGAGGGGAATTTATGGATATGAATGTAGAAAATTTTTCGGAAAAGATTTTAGCAATTCACGAACCCGATTATGGCGATTTCATGCGTAAGGCTAACCACTATTTACTAGATCTGAAAAAAGCGCTGGATCGTTTGCCGAATCCCGAAGTGAAACACAAGTTGGATCAAATGCAAAGTTACATTCAGTTCCACCCCAACTGGGAAATTGAACCGACGGTCAAACAAATCTTAAAAGACATAAATGATTTAGATAATATGGTAACTACGACTCACTAGTTCTTCTGTCGAAGGAGTAGTCATTTGTTTAGGACCAATTGACACAATTATCCCTATGTTCAATATATGATTTATAACGCCAATACTGTCTCAAAGTGATTTGAAAAAAGTGGTTCTTTGATTGCTCTGGTTAATGTCGTGAACATTCACTAACAAGGAGTCATTAAATATGAAACTTTCAAAACAGGTTATCTTTGCAATGGTATTTTCGCCTTTATTCTTACAAGCCGCTGACATTAGTTTATGCGGATTGACTTTTAATCCCGGTTCACATTATGGACAGCAAGAAAAGGAAGGTTCAGGCTACCGAATGCGAGTCGATTGTAACCGAGACCAAAAAGAATCCAATAGCGATCCTGTTGCTGTCATTCAAAAAATATCACCAGCCAGAAAGGGTTGGATTACACGGTTCACTCAAACTGCGGTTAAAATAGCTTCTGAAAAAGGTGAGGCCAACGCTAGAAATCAAGCTCCCTATGTTTGTATGGATGTTACTGTTGACCAAGATCCTTGTGTAAAAGGTGCTTCTAAAAAAGTAAGCATCTTAGCCATCCAAAAAATGACAGTAGCAAATATTGGAAAGTACTTAAATCAAACCGAAGGTCATTCGGACAGCGAATTATCAGCTGGCGCTGATAACGAATAATTTTTATCTAGAAAAAATTTAAAAATTAAGCCCGCAAAACGGGTAATTAAATAAGGAGAGAGGTTGGACACCTCTCTTTTTTTATTTCCACTAAACGGATTGAAAGTAGACTTGATTAGTTCTGCCGAAGCCAGAGCTAATCAGTTCTTCCAAGGCTGCCCTAGTTATAAGTTCCTATGATTTTCTCTAGATCAGCAATTTCTTTTGGAGCTTTGATCGTCATATTTTCAGCCCCATTAGCCGTCACGCGAATATTATCCTCAATACGTACACCAATTCCCTGATAACCTTTTGGCGCATTCGAATCATTTTCAGGAATATACAAGCCTGGCTCAACTGTAAAAACCATATTTTCTTCGATTTTACGAGGTTCACCTGTTTTAGAAAAATACATACCTGAATCATGAACGTCCATACCTAGGAAATGACCGATACCATGCGGATAATATTTTTT
>JAYSSX010000436.1:0-2639 GCA_043720315.1 Pseudobdellovibrionaceae bacterium
ATTTCGGTTTCGAGACCGTCTTCGACTCGTTCACTATCAATATCAAATTCGGCCAATCGCAAAGACCTTTTTATTTTTAATTCTAATTCGAGGCTGGGAATTTGTTTGTCATACTCCAATGTAATATTTTCTCTTAAGTTGGCACTCATAATAAAACCGGACTGTGGGACAAAACTAAAAAATTGTCGTAAATGATCTAAATGCATGGTTCTGGCATCATTACGACCAAGGTGGTACTGATCAAAGGTTGCTCCATTTTCTCCGGTTAATGAAAGTAATAAAGATGTTTTGCCCGAGCCGACTTCGCCAACGATGGCGATAAATTCACGGCTTTTAATCTGAAGATTAATATTTTTAAGTATTTTTTCGCCGCCAATTTCCAGATTTAAGTTTTGAACGATGAGATCAGGGGGAGCTTGGTCTAACAAATCAATTTTGTGGATTTCTTTTGCCCGCTGAACGTGATCAATATTTTTTAATCGTAAAAATAAATTAACTCGTCGTAACGACGTCCAAGAATCAAAAAGAAAAGTAAAGAACCAGGGCATTTGTCGGAAAGGTTTGGTTAAAAAGATTCCAATGATCCATAACAAAGCCAGCAAGGTACCGCTGCTCATCTGATTGTTGGTGACACTTAAATAGGAAATGACAGCAACGATGTTAATAATAAAAGTAATCGAAGAAGAGATGCTATTCATGGTTTGGCCATTGGTCAACATCATCAATCGATTTAGTGTCTCAAATTCTCTGACCTTAAGAATCTTTTTTTCGAATTCAGAAACCCAGCCTAAAATTCTAAGTGTCCGAATATTTTGAACCCATTGTCCCACTAATCCCATTCTTTCGGCGGCAATAGTTTTAAACCGGTAGAAAAAATGGCTCTGGCGATACGCCATAACAAAGTTCACGATCGACAAAACTATAAAGATACTTAAAATCGGAAGGTAGGAAATTCCAAAATAGTGATGTAGAACAATCGGTGAAAGTATCAATGGAAAAATAATATTCGTTCCTGTTGGCAAACTTTGATCTAAGATCACCGTAGCCCCAGGGACGTCAGTGGCATAGGTGGCAACCACTTCGCCGATAGGGCGACCATTTAGGCTATCGGACCGTAAATCCAAGGAATGCTGATATAATCTACGACCCAGCCATTTTTGGACTTCTAAAGATTCGTAAACTCCCAGCAACTGTGCAAGTTGAGTAAAAGCCAACGAACCCAAAATGCATAGAAACGAAAAAAGAAGTAGAAAAAGAGGATTAGATTGAATATCCCAAATCAGGGGCGACCCACTTAGTAAATCAACAAATTCCTTTTGGAAAAACGGACCTGCTAATCCTAAACAAGCCGAAAAAAAGGAAAGGAGTACGATCAGAATTCTAAATGGCCAGCGATATTTAAGGATTTGCCAAAGCAACGAGAAGGAAGAATGCATTAGGGGATTATGTCGTGGCGAAACCAAAGGGTCAAACTCTTCCGGTCACAAAAAGTCTTCGAAACTTGATGAGGCACTTGGTCAGAAAAAAACAAAGTCGCTCTCCCATAAAGGGGGTCGATACTCTGTTTAATCTGATCCGGAGAATCACTATTAAAAATCAGCAATTCCCCACCGTCCCCCTTTTTCCATTCCCTATTTAAGTAAAGAGTCATGGAAAAAACTCGCTTCTGTAGGCTGTTTCGAGGCTGATCGATATGTTTGTTGTAGCCCTTATCGGCTGGGTAGTGGGCCAAGTGAGCTTCTATTTGATTTAGGGCGATTCGAAAGTACTGGCTCAATTCTTCTTTGATTTTGTGCAAAACGGAAAATACAAAGTGATGTTTATCTGCATCAAGCCAATAGATAAAATCACCCCTAATCCAAGCATGAACTTCTTTGTTTTTAGATATGGCAGCTGCCCTAAATTGACCGGATTGGTTTAGAAATAGCAACTCTAGTTCATTTAAAAAGTCCATTGTGAATGCACCATCAAAATACACTGATTTTTCTTTTTCTAATGTTTCAAGAATTTGATTATCTAGGACCATGAGTTGCCTTTAAGGAAGTAGTTGAAACATTGTAAAATGAATCTAGAATGAAATAAATGAAAATAAATAAGGGTCGTAAGATAACATCAGTCGGAAAAACTTCAAAAAGTCGCCGTGAGTTTTTAAAAAACACGTCAGTGGCTGTTGGCGCGGCTATGGGCTCGCAATTGCTGTCGTCTTGTTCCTATCTAGACCATTTGGTAATGGGAGATTTGGAAAATAAAAATATTTCGGTTGTAGTTTTAGGTGCCGGTTTAGCCGGCATGACAGCAGCATTAGAACTCAAAAAAAGTAAAACTCCCTTTAAGTTATTTGAATCTCAGGCCAAGTTTGGTGGGCGGGTGCTGACTTTAAAAAATTGGCATCAAGGGCAGTCGGTAGAATTAGGCGGCGAATTTATCAAGCCGACGCATACGGAAGTCATTGCCTTGTGTAAAGAGCTTCGCTTGAATTTAAATCAGCTGAAAGTTAATCCAAAATATTATTTCAGTGACAAATTTATTTCTGCGCGAGAGTGGAATCGATTTTATTCTCAATTTAATAAATTGGTTCAGAAGCAAATTGAACAACTTTATTCCAACAAAATTGACTTCCTAACGGCCTTAAATCATCG
>JAYSSX010000437.1:0-4219 GCA_043720315.1 Pseudobdellovibrionaceae bacterium
GCCCTTTGCACCACGGCCGACGTACCCATCCAGGCCGGAGACTTCGGCGCACTCTCGGGGCGGCATCGCAAACAGGGACGGTACCCTGCCTTTTCTGCCAAGGTTGCCTGCGCGAAAAATTCTACATTTTGTCTTTTTGGTTTTGCCGGGCAGATGGGTCGACAATAAATTCCTGTCGTTGTAACTCCGACAAAAAACTTTCCATCAAATCGGTAATCACGGGCCAACATGGCTTTATAGTAAATGTCGTTTTGTTTCATACCAGGTAATGTAGCTCAATTTTGGACCAATTACTGGCTATTTTCGGACATTATCATTTGCGTCGTGTTTTTGCATAACCAATTCCGCAAGGCATCCGGGGCAGCGGTCGTATCTGGCCTAATTAAACGAAGTCGATTTGGATTCATAAGCTGTTTGGCAAGAAGGACAAGGACTACTTCCTTTAACAAATAACTGTTGAAGACCCATTTGTCTAAAAAACAAAACCACACCAATCAGCAAACCCGCAGGCACTAAAACAGAAAGAACTCCCGGTTGTGGTTTGAGTGTTGTCTGATTGCATAGAAGAACATCACCTTAGTACAGCCAAGTTCGATCATCAAGCCAACAATTGAATTATATTACTGGTTAAACTCAATCATCTATTTGATCTGACGAAAAGTGATATTTATCCGCGGCAACATCGCTTGTCGCCTTTTAGGAATGGAATGAATCCAGTAATGTTGGGTTTTCCCTTGCATCAATAATAAACTGCCATGTTGTAACAGAACCGAGGCCTTTAAGTTTCCATCACTGCGATGTTTAAACTGGAATTCTCGGGATTCTCCCAAGCTCACCGAAGCGATGATAGGATCGATACCCAATTCTTTTTCATTGTCGCTATGCCAACCTACACCGTCCGATTGATTACGATATTGATTCAATAAGGCACTGTTGAATTTCAGTCCTAAATGTTTTTCAACTTTTCGCTTTATTTCGGACAACCCTGTCGTCCAAGGACTGGGTTGCATTTTGATTCCCGAATAGCTGTAGTCCAAGCCAGGGTCACCAATCCAGGCTGTTAACCGTGGCTGCAAAACTTGTTTTCCAAAAATTTTTATGGGTTCGTGTTTCCAAGGAATTTCTTGAAATAGTAATTCTAAAAAAGTATCACTTTCGGTTTTGCTAAAAAACAGGGAGAAGTAGAAGACCTCTCCGTCTTTAACTAACAAATTATTTAAATTGGGTAGCGCCATTCATAGCACTTTAACTCCTCCCAAACTTAATTTCATTATTTTTCCAGCATGAAACTTCAATTTGATGTCCTGAAGGATCATAAACGTACCAAGAGTTTGAGTGCGGATAGGCAACAGGACTGCCATTATGTGTTTGCACACGAAACTCATTTAATTTCGACTCCCAACGACCGCGATCAAGCATACGCAAGCCAAAGTGATAAATACGGTGACGACCTGTATCAGCGCTCCAGCTGGCAGCCCGCTGTTTATTTTCTTCATAAATACATAACATCGAATCTGCCGATCGAAGAACCCCCCAAGGTTCGCCCTCGTAAAGCCCTTGCTCGACTACTTCAAACCCAAAGAGTTGTTTATACCACTGGGCCGATTCGGCGAAGTTACTAACTGATAAATTAATGTGATCAATCGATACTATTTGTTGTTGTTTCATTACAACCTCCTAAATCCAGAATATCTCCACTAGACGATATATTAAATCTAATGCTAATATATCGTCATATGGACAATACCTTAGAAAATTCGGCAAAAAACCTAGCATTTAATTTATCAACCTTGCGAAAAAAACGAGGACTCAGCCAGGCACAATTGGCAGAGAGATCCGTTTTACCCCGCTCTACCATTAGCCATTTTGAATCTGGAATGGGAAATCCGTCGCTGCAAAACCTGGTTAAGTTATCACAATCAATGCAAATCTCAATTGAAGAGCTTTTAAGTGCCCCTCATAAAGAAACTCAGTTGATTCGTAGTCCCGAAGTTCCCATGCAAGTCAGACAAAATGGACAAGCCCAAATTTTTAAATTACTTCCAATCAACCTGACCGGGGCCGAGTTTGATCGCATCGAACTAACAGCAAATGGGCGAATGGCTGGCGTTCCGCATTTAGAGGGCACCAAAGAATTTTTTATTTGCCATGAAGGTGAAATCCAAATTTCAGTCCGAGGGCAAAAGTTTCTTTTAGGTCGCGGAGATATTTTATCCTTCCAAGGCCATCAGCCGCACTCTTACGTAAACAAAGGTAAAAATAAAGCCGTGGGATACAGCGTGGTTTTTTCCGCGCATGGGATTTAGGAAAATCTCTCCAAATTACTATTCGAACCTCATAAAGTTTTGCTCTACCAAAAAATTATAAACATCTTGCGAGTATTTAAGATGTGATTCACGGGTGTATTTAGCCTTCGTGTAAACCTGGGCCAAATTGACCGCCCCGACCTCGGTGACTCTTTTACGGAGCTCCTCATTCTGCATATATCTTTTAAAGCCAATCTCTTCCCTTTGCTGGTAAATTTTATTAATCGCTGCAGGACTATAAGCAGAATACACTTCGCGATGAACAATTCCGGATAAAGGAAGACGATCTCTAATATCAATGTTTTCATTGGAATATCCTAACGAAAAACCCACCACGGGAACCACGTTCTTTGGACAAGATAAAATCTTAGCGATTCGATCTGTACTAGCCAACGTGGTTCCCATATAGCAGATTCCCAAACCTTCGGCCTCGGCGGCCAGCGCCGCATTTTGCGAGGCCAGCACGGCATCTATAGCCGCAATCATAAAGCTTATAAAATTATCAAAGTTTTCTGGTGCTTGGTTGATTTCCAGCCATTGGCGCCTTCGATGAAAATCCGCGCAAAAAGTTAAGAGCGCAGGGGCCTCAGTGATCATACTTTGATTGAAGTGCGGCTCCAACAATTTGGCTTTAATCTTTTCATCTGTTGTCACGATAATCGAATAGGCCTGCATATTGCCCGAACTAGAGGCTCGCGTGGACGCCTGAAGAATTCTTTCCAATACTTCTTCAGGGACAGGTTTATTTTGGTAAGACCTAATCGAACGATGTGAATTAATAACCTGGTAAAAAGGTTCTGTATTAATATTACTTTCCATAAATCACTGATTCTTAAATAAAGAGACATAGGATCCCAGCTCGGAACCGTCCTCTAAAAAAGCCTTCCCTTCGAATTTTGGATCTTCAATTGCATTAAGGAACTTGAAATAGTTTGTGAGATGACCTACATATTTGACTTTAAAATCTTTCCCATTTTCATGTGCGGTGATTTCAAATTCCAAATAGCAGCCCATCCCCCGGCGATCGCAAGACGCGGTTCCAGTTAAGGGTGCGGTAAACGAGTTCGTGACTGAAACGCTACCTTCGATTTCTCCGTTGAAGTATCCCAATGTAATTTCGGAACTTTTACCTTTTAAAACAACGGTATCTTTAAATAAAGTTTCGCCAATCTTAATTTCCATTTCATATGTCCCATCCATCGAATTGGCAAAAAACTCGCATTCTCCAGCACGGAAAGTATAACCAAAATCCTTCGCTTGATCCCTGAATCCACGAACACCACCAAACAAGTGAAAAAAGCTGATATTTTCATTTTTGAATATCGAGGTTGGTTTCCCATTATAGAACTCACGTTCAATAGAACCGCTACTTTTGTAAACTTCGGTTTGAAATTCGCCGCCACGCCTTTGCACCATTGAATACCGGTACCCAGTATCGGTTGGCTCAATGGCCAGCGAAGTCAGCAGACTTCCAACAAAAGACTGCGTGTTGGAATAGCAGCTTAATGTCTTTAAATCAGCCCGCGCCGACTGCGCTGCTACCAGTCCGACAAACAATAATGTAAATAATCCTAAATTTCTCATTCATTTCTCCTAAAGTAGTTGTTGAATTCGAAAAAGAAATTACCGTAAATTATTGTGGAATAAAATCGAATTATATTCTATTATTGGTTCTATATGGAAACCAATCGATTGAAACAATTTTGCGTCGTTAACGAAACCGGAAACCTTCGTAAAGCTGCAGAAATATTAAATATGTCCCACAGTGCCCTATCAAAATCGCTGAAAGTATTGCAGGACGAAATTGGCATACAGCTGCTTGAACAAAATGGACGCGGAATTTTAGTGACCAATGCAGGTAAGGAATTTGTTCAAAAGGCACAATCCCTGCTGGATTTAGAAAATCGAATTTT
>JAYSSX010000438.1:0-1668 GCA_043720315.1 Pseudobdellovibrionaceae bacterium
TCAGCACCCATTTGATTCCAGATTTCTGGACCGGTAGTTAGGTAGTGTTGTTCGGCATTGTCAGGATTGTGATACTGATTCGAATAAAACGAATTAGGAGTTTCTTTGGCCACTTTTTTCGAAACGGCGATGTAATGATTAGGATCATCCACTTCAACATTAGTTGGAGTTACGATCACTTTTGCACCGTAAGCTCTTAAAGAGGCGCGTTTTTCTTCGCTCATCTTGTCCGGCATTACAAAAATACATTTATAACCTTTAACTGCGGCAACCATCGCCAAACCTAAACCGGTATTTCCGGCAGTTGCCTCTACAATAGTTCCACCAGGCTTTAATTGGCCCCTTTTTTCTGCCTGTTCAATAATAGCGATCGCTAAACGATCTTTAATACTGCCACCTGGATTCATATACTCGATTTTACCCCAGAAGGTATGTTCAGAACCTTTAGTGATCTTATTTAATTTTACGATGGGCGTATTTCCAATGGTATCCAGAATATTTTTATAAGTTTTTAGCATAACTCTTTTGCCTTTGTTTGGTTCACAACGTCTAGCACGTAGGACATCAAATGAACAGGATCCTTGGAATAAGGAATATTCAATTCACTAGATAATGTCTTAATCGCGCTATTATCAGGCTTTTCTTTCAAAAGCTCGTCAACTAAAGCTTTTAGGTTCTCTTCTTTTTTATTTTTAGCGTTTTTCATCCCCTAAATTTATATTTTCAAAAAGTAATGAGCAACTCTATTTTTATAGCGAATTCAAGATTTGTTGAAGCAACGGACCTAAAATAAGAAGCATAATTGCAGGAAACTGCAAAAGTAATAAGGGAATCAAAAGTTTGAATGGTAAGGTCACCAAATAATTATCTAATTCATCATTAATCGCCAACCATAAGTCTTGCTCTAATATAGCGAGTGAAGGAAGAATCGCAGCGCCAGATAGTCCTTTTTCTAAAAGTGTAAATAATGAACGAAGATATCTACTGTAGGACGCTGTTTTTTGATGCGAACCACCTTTGTCTTGTTGATGCAGCCACCAGCTCAGCAAATGGTCAGCTGTCGCGTCCTGACATTCTTTGCCATACTTTTCAATAAGATGGCGCACTGACTGCCCATTTTCAATTCCACTTTTGAAGAATAAAAGAAGTTTTAAAGTCGGATTTAGACCTTCCATTTATAATTCCTTCCCAAATTAAAAGTTATTAAGAACCCAATAGTAAAAAGAACTGCTGAATATATAAAGGTAGGATTGAAGCCGAATGAATAGAGAACGTAAAAGAACAAAAACAGATATATCAAAAAGGAGATCAACGCCTGCGTTTTAGCTTGCAAAGTGACTTTGCGGATCTTTTTTTCAAACAAAAGATGGTTCTTCAAAAGGTTTTTTTTAAGTTCCAATTTTTGTAATGCGTTTACGGGTTCCGCCAATATCATAGCAATTTCTTTAGAAACTGTTGCGATTTCTTGATTTGAAGGCTTTAAATTACGATTTTGTATCGTTGAAACTAGTTCTTGCAAAAATAAAGACTGATTTTTCACTGATTGAGCATACAAGACCAAAGACGATCTCAAAGAACCGCTCAATTTCGTTTCTAAAATGATCTCTTCAATAAATAAAATGGTCTCTTCTTTGTATTTCGAGTAGTTTTTTTTTAAAAAAAGCAACA
>JAYSSX010000439.1:0-2993 GCA_043720315.1 Pseudobdellovibrionaceae bacterium
TGAGTGAAGTTGGCAAAGGATCAACTTTCACTTTTTGGATTCCCGTCGATGGAAGAAAATCTAAGTAGTAAGTAGAAGGAGCACATGCAATACTCAAACACGGCCGCCACTCGAATCCGATTTCTAGGCGCTGCTGAAACAGTAACTGGCTCAAAATATCTCCTAACAAGTAGCGAAAACAATATCTTAATCGACTGCGGTCTATTTCAAGGGTTGAAGGAGCTACGCCTTAAAAATTGGGATAGATTTCCTATTGATCCAAAAGACATTAAGGCGGTTGTTTTAACCCATGCCCATATTGATCATTCCGGCTACATACCAAGACTTATCAAAGAAGGTTTTACTGGTAAAATATTTTGCACGTCCGCAACTTTGGAACTTTGCCGAATTTTGCTTCCAGACACTGGACACATCCAAGAGGAAGAAGCCGAATGGTCGAACCGAAAGCATTTGTCAAAACACAAGCTGGCCTTGCCGCTATTTACAAAAAAAGAAGCCGAAAAATCTTTGGAACAATTTGTACCGATAAATTTTGATGAAACTTTTGACGTTGCCCCAACATTTCGAGCGACTTTTAAATATGCTGGCCATATTCTTGGCGCTGCAATGGTGGTTGTAGAAACCGGTTCGACAAAAATTGGTTTCTCCGGAGATCTAGGCCGACCCGATGACTCAATCCTTTTTCCGCCATCTGATCTTCCGGATGTTGATTATTTAGTTGCGGAATCAACTTACGGTAATCGTAAGCACGATCCGATTAAACCTAAAGAAGATTTAGAAGGCGTCGTTAATGAGGCCCTTCAAAAAAATGGAGTCGTTTTAATACCGGCCTTTGCTGTGGGACGAACGCAGTCGCTGATGCATTCACTTTCAGAATTAAAAAAAGAAAAACGAATTCCAATTGTGCCTATGTATCTGAATAGCCCAATGGCAATAAACGCGACTGAATTATTTCAGAAGTTTAAAAGTCTTCACAAACTTTCGGATGTGCAATGTAAAGAAATGGCTGAGTCCGTTCAGTATGTGCGATCGACCGATGAATCAAAGGCTCTCAATGAAAAAAAGGGACCGATGATCATTATCTCGGCCAGTGGAATGGCAACGGGAGGCCGAATTATTCATCACTTGAAAGCCTTCGTTTCTGATCCAAAAACAACAGTAGCACTTGCGGGATATCAGGCCGCTGGCACCAGAGGGCGGGCTCTGCAAGATGGCGCAAAGGAAATTAAAATTCATGGACAGTACTTGCCGGTGCGAGCCACCATTAAAAGTCTAGAGAATGTTTCCGCCCATGCCGATTATGTTGAAATTATTGCGTGGCTGACAAAATCGAAAATTAATCCAAAGAAGATGTTCGTAATGCACGGCGAAGCAGATGCTGCCGTGATGATGAAGGAACACCTTATTAAACGATTTAATTGGACCTGTGAAATCCCCAAGCAGAATCAGGAATTTACGCTGGAGTAAAAATGGCAGCTGACAAGGTGAACTCACCTGGCCTTGCCGAAAAATAAACGAAAGCTTCTTAAATTTGGTGCCGGCCGTTTCTTGTGCAAAACATTGCTAAAGGTAATAGACCTAACCAAATTAGTACAAGTGGCCACAGTTCACCACTTGCTAAATTGTATGTTTGTGCAGTTTTGTTTCAATCCATCCAACCCATAAATCTATTTATAAAAAATATTTCTGTAAAGATCGTCGCGACAAACCAATCCAAACCAAATTAAGGTTGCCCGCACAGTTAACCGCATGACTATCGCTCCTTCTATTGTGACAAAAGTTATTTCCTTTTATTTTGTAAGAAACTGAATTTGAATTTCGGATACTAAAAGTTTTCTATAAAAGCGCAGTTTTTCATAAAATGGATACCAATCATATAAAATAAGCTCCAGTGGTTTCCAAATTGAAACCCATCCAAAAATAATAATGCCTTCTCGAAAAATTCCAAATACACCCGGTGGTTGAAGCTTCGGAATATTTTGTGAGATGGCCAAACAAATCGCAAGAATTGCCAGCCCAATCATAAGAAAAACTTGTGCTCTTTTCATAAATGATTTCAAATCACCATTTTGACGATCTGCCTGGTAGGTAAGAAAAGTATGAATGGCATCTCGAATCGAATCTAGCGGTAGTTCTATTTTTTCCGCTTCATCAATATAGATAACGATTTTGAGAGGGATTGCGCGAGGGCACTCCCTCGCAGCAGAGATAATATATTCAACGAAGTCATCGTCTAAGTCTCGAACGTGAAATGGTGCCGGATCCCGGGAGTCAAAGAGTTGCTGAGCCGTTTTTACGCGAACTTCAATCCAGTGCTTTCCCTCTGACAAACGATATCTATGAATTTTTTTCTCATCTTGCATACAACTGTTTGCCTAAGTCTTTAGGAACTATAAAAAGTAAATCAGTACCCACATTGCGCGTTTTAATATTATTAGTTTTCATTCGATTTCCTTTTTTTCTAGACCGTGTAAATTGGGCAAAAGAAGTGCTAATCGTTATGGCTAGCACTTCTTTAAAGTTTGCTAAAAACTGTTAACTCGAAGATTGTTCTCGACAGTTGTTACTCCGGCAGCTCCCCATGCGGCCCACTGAACATCGTTCTTTTCAGCAAAAGAATGCACGTCAGCAGACAGGGTTGCGGTACTTCCACTAAATCTATTCAATGTTTTCAAGTAGAAAATTAATTTAGTTAAAACCTTAAGAACGTTAAGCTTTTAATGCTATTGTCTATATTTGCCGTTTGGTTCATTTAGATTTTTATTCTACGGAGACGATTCGCAAGTTTGAATTTCACAAGGTATAATGAGCAATTAAACAGCCATAGCCAGATAATTTCAGAGAGGTTAGGACTTCACTATTACAGAAAGTGGGAAGCAATTACTCACTTATGTGATGAATAGCCCCGGCCTATATAGATTGCGCTTGTTGATTCACTTGAAACACGTAGATGAAATTTTCTCATTTTCAAATATTCCAGTTAAGATTTGGCT
>JAYSSX010000440.1:0-2340 GCA_043720315.1 Pseudobdellovibrionaceae bacterium
GCTATTCATTCTATTAATTGGATTTATGACATTCGAGCCTTTTCCTATGGGTACAGCAGGAATTATTTTATTGCATACTTTCAGCAATGCGGGATTGTGCGGTCAGTTTTTTCTGAATCGATATGATGAAAAACTAATAAGCTTAGATCAGGTATCTCAGGTATTGGGCCTTTCTGAAGGAGTTTTTTTTAGAAAAACGTTTTCGCTGATCAAACAAGACCTTGTGCAAATGTACTTGTTTCTCTTTATTCTTTGTTTCTCTAGTTTTGCTATTCCATTAGTGGCAGGTGGGGGACACGGGACAACTCTGGAAGTGTTAATCTACGAAAAGGTCAGAATAGAAAATAATTTGGCAATGGCCAGTTTATATAGTCTGATTCAGTTTGCGATTTTGTGCCTAGGAATCTGGATTTTTCTACGTCCGGGGAAGTCAGAGAAACGCCGAAACTCAAGGGCGGTTGCAAATTCTCTTTTTGGTTCTACATTTAACTTGTCGATCATTTTAGTTGGTTATGCTTACTTGATTTATCAGATAGGAAAGGTGACCGCGGACGGCTGGGCGCAGTTTTTAGAAGTTTTCCCGGAACTATCGCTGCCTCTTCTGGGTGCAAAAAGTATTCTTTATTCTATCGGAGTGAGTCTAGCAACGTACATTTTATTAATTTTAAGTTCTCTATTTATTCCTAACCGCTTACTTGCAAAGACATTATATATGATACAGCTTCCTAGTATGAATATTTTTGCCATTATGATTTTGTTTCTACAAATTTATTGGATTAAAAATGTAAATATTTTATTTGTTTTAATTTATTCGTATATTTCATTTGTGGCGTTATTTAAAATGGGGTGGAGCGAGCGGTTGATTAATCTCGAGCTACAAAACGATTTAGCTGAAGTTTTATCTATGTCTCTGAAACGAAAATTTCTATTTATAAATTGGCTACAGCTGAATCAATTTGGATTTTATCTTTCTTTTTTCGCTGGGGCTTGGGTTTTGGGAGATTTTGTTTTGTCTAAATTGATTTTTTCGCAAGATGTGACTTTGGCGATGTTAAGCCAAACATTGCTAAGTAGTTACCGAATAGATCTTTCTTTTATTATCTTTTTATTAATAATCTGTGTTATGTTCATGCTGTTTATTCTTTTAAAAGGTTTAGAATATGTCGTTGATTACTTACTTAGAAAAGCAGTACGACTCGTTTAAGATTTCAATTTCAAATTGGAATATCTTGGATCAGGGAGTTACGGTTTTAAAAGGACCATCCGGATCGGGGAAAACCAGTGTTATCCGATTGCTTTGTGGATTAGAAAAGGCTGATCGTTTTGAATGGCAATTCGGCGATATCAAAATGAATCAATTAAAAATTTCCGAGCGAAAAATTGGCTGGGTTCCTCAGCATTACGAATTATTCCCTCATCTTTCTGTTATTGAAAATATTTTTCTTGCCGGGAAAGCAAGAGGCATTCCTGGAGAAAAACTGGAAGAGCGAATAAAGTATTACTTTGATCTTCTGAATCTTTCGCCTATTAAAGATCGCAAAGCATCGGTATTGTCAGGTGGCGAACAACAGCGGGTATCTTTAGTTAGGGCTTTGATTGGTGAACCTAGAATTTTATTTTTAGACGAGCCCTTTTCAGCGTTAGATGACGACCTTAAAAAGGATGCAAGAAGTCTGGTTCGGGATGTCTTAAATCGAGAAAAAATCCCGGTATTATTGGTCACGCACGACCAGCAAGATATTGATTTTTTTGCCAATAAAATCTCGATGATACAAAATGGCCAAATTGTTTCTGATGTCGTAATCTGAGAATAAGTAAATAATTCTAAAGTTTTAACGTAATGCGTCGATAAGTTTTGTAGACTGTTGAACGAGGGTTTCTTTATCTGTGGGCGACTGATTCTTTTATCGATCGGGATGAAAGTCCTGTGTATCGATTTAAGACAGAAAGGGTTGCTCCTATGGGATTACGAATTAATACCAATGTCGCATCAATTGCGGCCCAAAGTAGTTTGGGTAAAACACAAAGACAATTAGAAAGTGCCATGATGCAATTAGCATCGGGATCTCGGTTTGCCAAAATGGATGAAGGCGCCGGAGATTTTGCCATTGCAGAGCACCTACGTGGGCAGGTGAAGTCAATGGAAGCAGCAAGGAATAACGCATCCAACGCGTCTTCGTTTGTGCAAGTTGCTGAGGGTGGGCTTAATGAACAGAATAATATTTTAATTCGTCAGCGTGAATTAGCGATTCAGGCGGCAAGTGATACTTTTTCCGATAATGAACGTGGGTTCATGGATTCGGAATATCAACAACTAGGTCAAGAGTTTGATCGAATTGC
>JAYSSX010000441.1:0-3100 GCA_043720315.1 Pseudobdellovibrionaceae bacterium
CCGGTACATCAAAAATGTATAATGGTGAATCAATCGGAGTTTCTGTGGATTCATTATTTGATATGATGAAGCGCAGATACGAATTAAAACAGGATCAAGGCACTTTCATCGAAAAGGCAAAGTGACATCCGATTCGCCTTTGGCAAAATGATATCTGATTCGCCTTTGGCGTAATAAACATTCGTTCTTAACCGCGAATAGTTTTTACGGCCTTAGTTACCAAGTCATTAAGCAAGGGATGGTCTTTTTCAACAAGGCCATCGACCCCACCATAATATGAAATCACTTGTTTCAAATGTTCGACCCAGTAATCAGAACTTTTGTTTAAAATTACCGAAGCACAAGTTTCGCTGGCTTTTAAAAAGTCGTCGGTATTTCCGGTCTCAAACCATTCCGTTTCTATTTTGTAAGTACGAACCTTTTCGCCAGCTTTAATTGCATTATTTAAAATGGGGTAGAAAATGTTCTCTTCAACTATTTCGTTAGAAAGAAAATCCTTAATTCTTTTATCTAAAATCATCACACCTAAAAAATGTTCGCCCTTTAATCCTGGGCTAGGTTCTTTTTTACTAATCTCTTCCACTTGCGAATTGCCATCGGTCCAAATACCGCCAAATTTTCCACCAACTTCCTGGTGTTCTGCAGTTAAGATGGTGGCAATGGGTTTGTACGCGATGTGTTCTTGAATTAAACGATCGATAACTCCAAAATTCTTTGGCAAAATCACTTCGTCACCATTCATCATCATGAAATGATCATCATTTTTTAAATATTGATAGGCCTGATTAATCCCACCAGCACTTCCTAAAAGGAAGGACTCATTGGAGACATTTACACTTTTAGCACCCTTAAAAATACTATTGTTAAATAAAATAGAAACTTGTTCCGGGAGATGAAAGGTATTAACAACAAGATTTTTGAACTTCAAGTGATCAATCAGGGCTAAACTATAATAGGCCAAAGGCACACTCATAAAAGGAATAGCTGGTTTTGGGTTCTTTAAAGTGTAAGGTTGTAGGCGACGTCCTTCACCTGCACAAAGAATAAATACATTCATGATCAGAGGGCCTCATAGTTTTTTTCGAGCGCACCTGAGTCAATCAAGATGTTACTGAACACTTTATATTTCTGAAAATGATTTAAAGATTTAATAACGCGCTTCAAGGTATGACCGATGTATTTCAAGTATCTGGTATCTTGTCTTTGAATATAAAAGCTAGAAAAACTTCCGCAGGCCTTAAAACATCTTTGGATGCTCTGAATTTCATAAATATGATCGAAATGCTCCCGCGAGAAATTCTTTGGTAGAAATTTCTTCGCCTTTTCCAAATAGTCATTGGTTAACTGGGCTGCAGTTTCATCCGTCATTTGTACGTAGGAATCTCGGTACAAGGAAACGAGATCATATTGAATTGGGCCTAATCGGGCATCTTGGAAATCAATAACTCGGATATCATCCAGTTTGATCATAAGATTTCTAGAATGGTAGTCCCTGTGGGCAATAAATTTAGGCTCATCATCTAAGGTCTTACAGATATCGGTAAAGACATCAGTAAGTTCCTTTTCATTTTTTTCATTGAAGGCAAACTGCAGAACGCCTTTTATCAAGTTATCCTTACCGTAGTTCATTTCCCAAAGAAACTTTTCCGTATCGAACTTAGTATTATGAGCCGTGCATGGAGCTTTATCCAAAGTAGAGTGAAAATGAATTTTAATTAACTCGTCATTAGACTTTTGATAATAACTTAAAGAATGTTCGGGATTTTGGTTTTCCCAAAATTTTCTTTCCAAGGTTAAGTCGCCTAGGTCTTCGAGAAGCACGATTCCTAATTTCTCGTTAAAGGCGATAACTTCTGGAACGTGGACTCTGTTATTTTTGAAATGGTTCAAAGTTGATAAAAACGGATATGATTTGTGATCAAACGGTTCCCAAAACATAAGAACATAAGTATTTTGGTCTTTGATGATTCTAAAGTACTTTCGGGCGGAGGCATCTCCGGCCAGGGTAAGAACTTTGTACGTTTCTTTATCTAAATGATGATCTAAAAATTGGGTGATTTTTGTTTCCACCCAATAAGTTTTCCATAATTAAGCGTTAAATGCATCTGTAAAAAACAGTTCCAAAGATTCTCTTAATTTTTTAGTTTCTAATGGTAAAGAGTGAAGTTGGATTCTTTTGTCATTTAAAACCGAAGCTAGATGTTGGTCTATAATGCTTAATGAAGATTCAGAGCTGGTTCCAATTACAATTAATGGATGCAGCGTTGGATCTGCCTTTAATAAAAACTCGCAAAACATCATCTGTTCGTCACCGCTTAAAGTTAAAATGTCATCGATGCTTATTACAACTCGGCCCAATTCAAAGAGATCACTGACCTTAATAATTTGTGATTTAATCGAAAAGTAGGGCATATGTGCCCAACGATCAGTAATATCTTGGATTTCAATGGCGTATTTTAGAATTGAAAACGGACTGTCTGACTCTAAAAGAATAACTTGGCCGGAAAGATCCGAAGGATGCTGTTGAAGTCTATGCGCCTTTTGATTTTGTTCTTGTTGATCAAGATAAGCCGAAAAGAAAACTGGCTCTAAAATCATCTTAATTAATTGAAATACATTATATTTTTCTTCATTTGCTAACTCGGCACCGTTTTTAACTATGACAGTAGCCATATATTTACTTTGTGGAGTGATAAAAATGTGCAGATCTCCCTCGACTGTCGAGGGAGTCTGCTGCGAAAGATCGATGGCAGAAATTTCGTTGATGAAATTAATCTTAAGATCCATACCGTACCGGTTTTGGATCATCCCCCGTAATTTGATCAAAGAATTTGAGTACAACACATCTGCCAACATAACCTTACCCTACCCCTTAGAGTCTTTTCAGACTTCATTGAATTTCCTATAGGCAAACGTTATGCCGTGGCCGTTTTCCGGGTCTTTGCTGGTTTAATTGAATCTGGAGCCACTTTCGCAAACTTTAAGTTAATTTTTTACCTGTCATTTATTTTACAGTTAAGAAAAGAATGCAGGGTTGGTTCCTGAAGAAACTGATTGCAGCGATTTGGAAAAAAATACGTGTTAAATTCATGACAGTTTA
>JAYSSX010000442.1:0-2108 GCA_043720315.1 Pseudobdellovibrionaceae bacterium
GAATGTCTTCCATTATGTGTTTAAACGGACGCGACTTTTCGCGACCCCTTGTATAGGGAACCACACAGAAAGTACAAAAATTATCACAGCCCTTGGTGATATTTACGAAAGTGGCGACGCCAGGATTTCTCACCAAAGTTTCTACGTGATAAGGCGCGCGATGTTGAAACTGAGCATCCACTAACCTTTTTTCCCCGTTCAAACTACGCTCAGCCATCTCAGGAAGATGATCAATGGTATCGGTTCCAAAAACGAAATCGATCAGTGGAGCATCCTTCATCAACTTTTCTTTTTCTTGCTGACCTACACAACCACCTACTCCGATTTTTAATTTAGGATTTTTTTCTTTTAATTTTCGATAGGTTCCAACTTCGGAATAAACTTTATGAACTGGCTTTTCACGAACACTGCAGGAATTTATAATAATCAACTCGGCTAGCTCAGCAGTAGGCACAGGAGTAAAATTAGCCATTTCCAAAAGTGAGTACATTCTTTCGCTGTCATTTTCGTTCATCTGACAACCGTAGGTAGAAATATAAACGCCTTTATTTGGTCTTAATGCAGAATCAGAAAGCGGCCCAAGATCTTGAGTGTTTTTTTGCACAGAATTTCCTTGTTTTGGATTGTGTGTATGTGGTTTATAGAAAAGGCTTTTGAGTCAGTCAATAAAGGATAATAGATATGTTTCCCCGACTAAAAACTTCAAAAAAATGGACAGCGTTTCCGATCGAATATGTTCGCCAAATCGAGCAGGCTTTTCTAGAAAATTTTTCTGCCGAATTACAGAATGCAAAACTGATTGTTCAAGGTCGAATATACCCTAGTGAAATTATGCTGCGCGTCGGCTTCCTTGAAAAAGGCCGACTGACACAGAACAACTTCGAGGTCTCTTTAGATTTAGGCAAAGACAAAAATGCTATTATGGATAAAATCCACTTGGCCATAGATGCTATTGGCAGCCTGATGCATGAGTTTTTCGAATCCGATGGAACGATGGAACTTCCACGCATTTGGAAAGAGTTTGAGTTTAATAAAACGAAACTTTACCTACAATTTAATGGAGAAAATACTGACCTCGAGCAAGAGGCCAACAAACTTTTGGGTTTAGAACAAGCCGATCTTTTAAATGAAACTGAAGATGACGATGATGAATTCACTCCTGAAACCGATTCTGAAGTCGTCGACGAAGAAGATGATGATCCGGAATTAGGCACTGCTCCGCAAATTTTCAAAAAGAAAAAAAAGACCGACATTCATTAAATTTGAATTTATTTTTTTTCGCCAAAAACAAAGGGATAAATAATAACAGCAACAAATCATTGCGCTGGCGCTGGAAATTGAGCGCCCTTTAAAGCTGCGAGAGTACAGTTTGCCGTTGATAAAGCCGGATCTCCCGATGACATCGTTGAAGATTTGATTTTAGCCAATTTCACTATTCCCGTGTCTGCAATTTCGAACTCGACGACAATTTTACCTTGAAGATTGGGATCAATCTTAGATTCTTCTTCGTAGCAATTTTTGATATCAAACAAGCGACTACGAATGACTTTGCGAACTGCTTCACGATCAATGGACCCTTGATATTCTTCTGAATCGGAACCCGCCTCTAACTTGGATTGCCGAAGATTTTTACCATGCCCTTTTTGAGAAGAGGAGGCACAGCCTCCCCCCAAAATCAGAGCCGTAGATATGGCGAGAATACTAATCGCAACTTTCACTAGAACTCTTCTTCCTCGGACATACTACCGCCCTCAGAAATTCCGCGAACTTCTTCGATGAAACTTTGTGCTTCATCTTCGAACTCATTGTCGATTGCTGATTCGTCGATCTCTAATTCGGCAATAGCTCCTAAGAAATCTTTTTCAGTTCTCAGATCACGCTTGATCATTTCTAAAAATTTATCTGGGTAACGAGATGTTAATTCATCCACATAACGAGTTAGTTTTCCATCTTGTAAAATCTTTCGGCGAACTTGGATCTTTTTCCAAAGAAGCAAGTAATGATAACGGCAGTAAGCCTCTACGATCGCTGGTTGATCACAATCGCGAACTCGGCAATAACGGCGACCTTCAGCATCCAGAAGAACAACTTCTTCATTTGCGCCAGGC
>JAYSSX010000443.1:0-11433 GCA_043720315.1 Pseudobdellovibrionaceae bacterium
CACGGCCTTTAATTTTATCTACGCTGATAGTTGAAGTTGTGCCTGAAGCATCCCCAGATACACTTGATGCAGGCGCAGCTCCAAAGGTTCCATCGCCCAAAAGTACATTGGATGCATTTCCAGAAATATTAACAATGGCTACAGAACCCAAACCTAAATTTGTTCTGGCTGCGGCCGCAGTTGTCGCTCCGGTACCGCCTTTGGCTACTGCTAATGTTGAATTAAGGTCATCCGCTGTATTAGCATGTTTTGCATTTAGCGCTAAAGTAGAAGGTACTATATCTATTCCTGCAAAAGAGGCGTCGTCAGTACTTCCAAATCCATCCTTTGCAATATCAACTACTACATCAATCGTAAATACATCTGAATTAGCTGTGGCTGAAAATACGGAATCACTCATTACATTTACTAACGAGCTACAGTTAGATGCCCCCGATAAAATTTCTGAAAAAATACCATCGGCAACAGGCACTTGTGCCGCTGCCGTTTGACACCAAACTGCAACTCCGTTTTTGTTCACAACAAATTTCATAGGATAACCGGCGACATCATTTAATGGTGTTCCTGCTTGTTTTAAAAAACCTTGAACAGAAATTCTGTCGTTAAAATAGGTTGTCGCAAAAGCTTTGCTCATAAAAAGAAATGCAGCCGTATATAAAAAAATATTTCTTGTCTTCATAGCCTAATTCTCCAATGGAATATGGTTTTCTCGTACAGCAGATACAAATCCGACCCGCATAGTTAAATTTGTATTTCCAGTGGCTTGGATTTCTTTAGCCATAGTTGTCCCGATCTCAATAGTATTCAATTCAACATCCCCAGTAGTTACTAAATTCTTTTTTGAAGTACCGCTGACCATAAAACCTGGTGCCGGGTATCGGGGATGGCCAAAACCTAATGTCATAATAGAAGTAGAAGTAGAAAGACTTAGCGAAAAATTTACTGCACCGACACTTTTATCACCGTTCGCATTCAACCCTTTGATATGAAATGAAGTTGAACCCAAAGCTGCACAGGCGACGACTTCAAATTGTCCATTTGATACTGTTATAGTTGGTGAGTCTGCACCTATTACTTCCAAAGTTGTGGTTGAAACCGCATCTACAGTTCCTTTAAAAACAACTTCGGCTTGATTGTCTGTACAACTTCCCCCGCCGTAATCGGGACTTATATAAAAGAAGTAGGAAATGAGATCAGTAATGGCAACGTCGGCTCCGCCTTGAGAGTAAGTAATGGACTGCAAAATTGGAATCTGAGGCTGGACAGCGTCGTCAGGAAGCTTTGGAACTCCACAACCCGTCAGTAATACCGTTAAAATGATGCCAGCAAATACGTTCTTCATATCTACTTTTTCGGAGTCTAGTGGCAAACTCTGAAGCGGCTTAAATTCTATAAAGCGGTGAGTGTGATTTGGAAAAATATTCTTAAGGGACTGTTAAAATACTGTTTTGGAATGAGAATTTTAAACTCGAATTAAATATTTCCGTACCGGTTTGAAACAGACTGCATGTTCTATTCAGAATTAATAAACGGAAATTATTTGCATCCATTTCCCTATCCAAACTTTAAACAAAATCGGCAAAAAACCTCTTAAAATCTGTTGCCGCAAAAAGTCGCTTTGAACAATCTTTATACATAAAAGTCGGTATATTGCTTACCATCTGGGTTTTAGATGGCACATCTTGTGTAATGTATTGTCTTGAGAAGATTTTAAGAAATTCAGCAAACGACTGTCTTACTAAAAGACACTTCCCTTGCCGGGAAAAGCCGTTGCCTAGACATAAGGAGCCCGCTATGAAAAGATTTTCAATGATTATGATCACAGTTGCATTAGCTATCGTGGTTGGATTGTTAGCTGCTTGTGGCAAGAAAAGCGGTGGCGGATTCAGCAATACGACAAACGTGAACACAAACAATGGTTGCCCCTCGGGAACTGTGGCTAGCAACAATGGTTGCACCATTTCTAACACGACAGGTGCCATTGGCTTCTATGCACAGACATCTAATTCACCGGTTTATCAAAATAACGGTAGCGTATTTAATGTTGGTTCTGGATATAAAGACTTTTTAAAAACGGCAATGGGTACTTGTGATCGTGACCACTCTAACGGTGGATTAGCTGATTGCAGTTCATGGGCAAATGGATTTAATGACATGGTCATACAAATGCAAGGAACTGCAGCCAAAGAAGCTATTGTGACTTTTCGTTCGTATCCTTATTCAAACAACGCTTATAGTTCTTATTCATATAGTCTTCCAAGTGTAAAAGAGTTTTTCTTAAGCATGTTTGGATTTCAAATGGGTAACCAAAGTTATGTTTATAATCCTATGACTTTAAAAATGACTATCTGGCCAATCAATGACAATCAGGGTTTCGAGTTACGTGGGTACGGCCCAGAAGGAAGTTACGCGTACAACAAATTGATTCAGGTGCAAATTAACAACGGAAAACTCGAAGACACTGCTTTTAATTTCTCTGTTGCTTTTAATGGTGGCACCGCTTCAACCGGAACTATGGTTCGTTGCCAATCCGTACAATGTGGTCTTTAATCATTTCTGATGGAAGATTCAAGTGTTGATCGAAAAGTAAAGTGCCCCTCTTGTAAAAAAATGACCCTCTATTCAAAAGAAAATCCGTTTCGTCCATTCTGTAGCGACCGCTGTCGCACGAATGATTTAGGTGCTTGGGCCTCTGAAGCTTTTAGAGTGCCTACAGAAGATCGAGTCGACATCGATCGAAAAAATACCGAAGACGAAGACGGCGAGTGATTTTCAGATTAACAGAAACTTAATCATTCTGTGTCCCTATGCGCTACAAAATGAAAAATTGTTTTGACCAATTTTCGTTTTGTTTTTCATAATCTATTTGTTGACCAAAAATAGGTCTATTAACAACAAGGGATTTTTCCCTAAGGAGTTCACGATGAACAAACAGCAATTGATTGAAAAAATCGCTGCAGAAGCTAAAATCACAAAAGCACAAACTGAAATGCTTTTGAATTGCACTTTTGATAATATCAAAAAAGCAGTTAAAAAAGGTGATGATGTTAAATTAGTTGGTTTTGGTACTTTTACTAAAGCTAAACGCAAAGCTCGAAATGGCCGCAATCCACAAACTGGAAAAGCGATCAAAATCCCAGCTGGTTGGTACCCTAAGTTCCGCCCGGGTGCTGAATTCAAAGCTTTCGTAAAATAAATTAAATATATTTTACGCAAGTAATCTAATTTTAAGATAATTTAAAAGCCGGCTCTTGAGTCGGCTTTTTTTTAACTAAGGTTTTTTTCGTTTCGACATATAAGCAAAGTAATTCCAAATATTTTCAATCTCATTATCGGTAAGTCCTGATTCATTAAAATTAGGCATTCTTTCCTGATCCCACTTTCGTAAATTTTGCGGACTCCTAACAAAAGGTAGAAAAAATTTCTTTTGCAAATATTCAGTCGGACTGAACGGGAGATTCAAATCAGGTCCTATCTTTCCTGACCCTTCACCATTAAATGCATGGCAGACAAAACAATTGGTCATAAACAAAGCATGCCCTTTCATCACGGGATCAGTCACTTTTAAACCGTTTTCGGGGACCGTGTTGGGAAACAGGGACGCATAACTTTTGTCACTAAGGTCAAAGCCCGCCAATTGATAAGGCCACTCTTCAGTCATAATTTTTGATTTTTCCGGATTTTCCCAAATAAGATAAAAAGGACCGGCCGTTTGCGCCTTATCCATTTTTAGTTTCGGCCACTTTTGTCCTTCTTTTTCAACGGCTATATAGGCAATGGATCCTTTGGGATCTTTATTCAAGGCCCTTGTTTTTGATATTCCTCCAGAAAATCCATCAAGGCACTTAAATGACATGGTGGAAATGGTTTCTGTAGATACACCTTCAAAAATCTGAGCCAAAGGCACAGCCAGGTAAGTCATTTTTTTTCCAAGGTAAGCCGGGTCTTGCTCAACAACAAGCGATTTCAAATTCTTAGAATTTAATAGATCAGAGCGAGTAAACGATTTTGATATTCCCGGGCCGGTTATTGTAAACGTTGGCTCCGTTTCTTCAGCATCAAGCTGTAAGGAAAAGCCAAAAAATACGAAAGCTAAAAGGGATAAATTTAATTTTTTCATAAAGACCATATCGGCTAAAGTAGCTGATCATTTAACTAGACAAAAGCGCTGTTGATCGCCTAGTTTATTGCCTAGATTAGGTATGGGTAATTTATGTCAAAATTTAATTCTGAAATAAAAAAAATAGGCGTTTTTTGCAGTGGTGGCGATGCTCCAGGAATGAATGCAGCCATTAGATCTGTGGTTCGCTCTTCGATTTATCATGGTCTCGAAGTCACCGGAATTGTTTCAGGTTACCAGGGAATTCTTGATGAAAAGTTTCAACCCATGCAATTACGGGCAGTGGCGAATATTATTCAGCGGGGTGGCACTATTCTGAAAACAGCTCGTTGTGCAGACTTTCACAAAAAAGAAATTCGCGCAAAAGCCGTTGATCATTTAAAAAAAGAAAAAATCGATGGGCTTATTTGCATTGGCGGCGATGGTTCATTTACGGGCGCCCATTATTTATGGACCGAACATCAGTTTCCAGTCATTGGTGTACCGGGGACCATCGACAATGATATCAACGGAACAGACTATACCATTGGCTTTGATACTGCCGTAAACACCGCTTTGGATGCGATTGACCGGATTCGTGACACTGCAGCCAGCCATGATCGATTGTTTATTGTAGAAGTCATGGGCAGAAATTCAGGTTTTATCGCGGCATCGGTGGGCCTCGCAGGAGGCGCTGAAGAGATTTTTACCCCAGATATCAACGTTACCGTGGAAAAAGCCGTCGAAAAAATTAAATCTGGGGTGCAAAAAGGGAAAATGAGTTCCATTATTGTTGCGGCAGAAGGCCAAAAACCAGGCAGGGCCTACGATTTAGCTGAACAAATTCGCAAGCGAACCGGCCTTGAGGCTAAAGTTTGCATACTAGGGCATGTCCAACGCGGAGGCAGTCCAACCGCTGCAGACCGCATTCTTGCTTCGCGTATGGGTGCATTCGCTGTTGATTCTTTACTGCAAAAAAATTGCGACTCGATGACAGCCATTAACGGCGAAAAGTTAAGCCTCGTCGAATTTGACACTGCTGTGAATATCGAGAGGAAACTTTCTAAAGACCTTCTTAACCTGGCACAAATCCTTAGCCTGTAAAATAGACTTAATTTATCTAATTGACTCAGTTTTTCTGCGTTGTTAACACTATTACCTTCGAAATTAATAATAAAACAGATGAGTAAAAGGAGAATATTAATGTTAAAAACAAGTCAAAAATGGGCTGTCGCACTTTCAGTAGTTATTGCTGCTGCTGTAGGTTGTACTAAAAAAGAAAGCAAAGAAATCGTTGTTGGTCACTTCGGAACTATGACTGGTGGCGAAGCTTCTTTCGGACAAAGTACTGATAAAGGAATTCGTTTAGCGCTTGAAGAAATCAATGCAGCTGGCGGAGTTAAAGGCAAACAGATCAAAGTCATCACTATGGACAACCAAGGTAAAGCTGAAGAAGCAGTATCAGTGGTTACTCGTTTAATCGAGCAAGATAAAGTTATGGCGTTGATCGGTGAAGTTGCAAGTTCGCGCTCCATCGCTGCGGCTCCAATCGCACAAGCACACAAGATTCCAATGATCTCTCCAGCTTCTACAAATCCTAAAGTGACTGAACTGGGCGATTATATTTTCCGCGTTTGCTTTATCGATCCGTTCCAAGGAACTGTAATGGCAAAATTTGCTGCTGAAGATTTAAAAGCTAAAAAAGTGGCTATTTTGCGTGACGTAAAATCAGACTACTCTATGGGTTTAGCTGATTTCTTTATCACAAAATTTAAAGAATTAGGTGGAGAAGTTGTTATCGATACTAGTTATTCAACTGGTGATATCGATTTCAAAGCTCAGTTAACTGAAATCAAATCTAAAAATCCAGATGCGATTTTTGTTCCTGGTTACTATCAAGAAGTTGGATTGTTAGCACGCCAAGCACACCAAGCTGGTATCAAAGCTCCTCTATTAGGTGGCGATGGTTGGGATTCTGCAAAGTTGCATGAAATTGGACAAAAAGATATTGATGGAAACTACTTTTCTAATCATTACTCTACAGAATCAACTGATCCAGTTCTTGTTGAGTTCGTTAAAAAATTCAAAGCTAAGTACAACAATGAAGTGCCTGATACAATGGCAGCATTGGGTTACGATGCGATGAAAGTTTTGGCGAAAGCAATGGCTAACACCACTGATTTAACTTCAGAACAAATCAAAACTGAAATTGCGAAAACTAAAGATCACCCAGGAGTTACTGGAAAGATCACAATCAACGAACAAAGAAATGCATCAAAAAGTGCAGTGGTTGTCCAAGTTGATGGACCGAACTACAAATTTGTTAAAGCTGTTAATCCGTAATTACAGTTAAAATTATTTGTGCAAGATTTAATACAGCATCTTATTAATGGACTAAGCCTTGGGAGCATTTATGCTCTCATCGCTTTAGGTTACACTATGGTGTATGGAATCTTGCAGCTAATAAATTTCGCCCATTCCGATGTATACATGGTGGGCGCTTTTGTTGCCTTTTATGTCGCACGTTGGTTCGGTATTAACGAACAACCTGGTGCCCTGACCCTAGTAACATTATTGGCTAGTGCAATGATAGGCTGCAGTATCTTGGGTTTAATTATTGAACGATTCGCCTATCGCCCTTTACGTAAAGCTCCCAAGTTAAATATTTTGATCACGGCTATTGGGGTCTCCTTATTTCTTGAATTTTCCGGACAAGTTGTGTTCAGTCCCGATCCGCAGGTATTTCCAAATGTATTGGAAGATACTGTTATTGCCACCATTGGCGGACTCGAGATTAAAAGTTTAGACGTCGCCGTCGTTTTTGTAACGGTCGCGTCGATGTTAGTTCTTAATTTTATTATTTTTAAAACACGAATTGGTAAAGCTATTCGTGCAGTCAGTTCTAATATGAATGTTGCTGCCTTAATGGGTGTCAACGTTGACCGCATTATTGCTTTGACCTTTGTTATTGGGTCTTCGTTAGCCGGTGTTGGAAGCGTATTGGTCGGAATGAAGTATCCCAAGATTGAACCACTTATGGGAATGATGATAGGCCTAAAGGCTTTCGTCGCTGCTGTATTGGGCGGTATTGGAAGTTTACCAGGAGCCGTCTTAGGCGGAATCATTCTGGGATTATCCGAACAATTAGTGGTGGCCTATTTAGAAAGTACTTATAGAGATGCACTGGCATTTGGAATTTTAATCTTGATTTTAATTTTTAAACCGGAAGGTTTGATGGGAAAAAATAAGATCGAAAAGGTTTAGTTTATCCTGAGGATATCTAAATGTTTTTTATTGAGGGGACAGTGAAAATAAATTCAGCTTCGTTTAAAAATCCGCTGATTAGTTTTGTCTGCATGATTGTATGCGGGATCATTTTTGATTTGGCATTTGATGCCTTTATTCAATTAATACTTATTTACATTTTTATTAATATGCTTCTAGGTATGAGCCTAAATCTAGTCAACGGAATCACCGGGCAGTTTTCCTTAGGCCATGCTGGTTTTATGGCAGTGGGAGCCTACACCTCGGCTTGGTTAAGTACGAAGTTCCCAGTACCTGGGAACTTCAGTCAGGTTTTTTATTTCATTGCGTTTGGAATTGGCGGCGGAGCCTTGGCCGGTCTAGCAGGTTACCTAGTGGGTTTGCCTTCCCTTCGACTTAAAGGTGATTACCTAGCTGTTGTTACTTTAGGATTCAGCGAAATTATTCGAGTCATGTTATTAAATATGAAATCTTTAGGCGCAGCCCGTGGAATGTACGGCATTCCTGGTCCGACCGAAATTATGGTGGGTTCATTTAAACTCAGCCGTTTTATGAATTCATTTTTTCTATCGGCATTTTGGGTCATCGTTTGCTACTTTTTTATCTGGCGTCTGATGAAAAGTAAAATTGGGCGTGATTTTCTAAGCGTTCGCGAAGATGAAATTGCCGCCGAAGCCATGGGTATCAACACAACCTCAGCGAAAGTAAAATCTTTTGTGATTTCTAGTTTTTTCGCTGGAATTGCGGGTTCAATCACTGCGCATTTTACTAATTATTTAAATCCCTCCTCATTTACTTTTAATCGAAGCATTGATGCTGTGATTATTGTCGTTTTAGGTGGTATGGGCAGTATGAGCGGTGCTTTGATAGCAGCTGCCTTCATCACTATTATTCCAGAAGCCTTACGTCCCCTACAGGAAACTTTAGGTGTGGACTTACGAATGGTTATATATTCTTTGTCGTTAATCCTATTAATGATTTTAAGACCTAAGGGAATTTTTGGAAATACTGAATTGTCCGATCATTTACCGAAATTGAATTTTTTGAAGCGTAAAAAAACGAAAGCCGCAATATGAGTTTTTTATGCAAGCCTTAAACATTAAAAATATCAGCATGCATTTTGGCGGATTGAAGGCTGTTGATCAATTAAGTTTCTCTATTCAATCAGGTGGACTATTCGGTTTGATTGGACCAAATGGTGCTGGAAAAACGACAGTGTTTAATATGATAACTGGCGTATACAAACCGACAATGGGTCAGATTGAATTTTGCGGTAAAGACATTACCGGAATGAAGTCTTACGAAATTGCCCAGATGGGAATGACCAGAACCTTTCAAAATATTCGCTTATTCAAAGAGTTAACTGTCTTAGAAAATATTTTAATCGCCGGCCATAAGGATATTAAGTATTCGATGTTGGGTGCACTCTTTAAGACAGAAAAATACTTTGAACAGGAAAAGGCCTTATTGGAAAAGGCCAAACACATTCTTTCTTATTTTAAGTTAGATCATAAATTAAATGAAGAAGCTGGTTCTCTCCCTTACGGCGAACAAAGAAAATTGGAAATTGTAAGGGCCCTTGCAACCAATCCCAAGTTGATTTGTTTAGACGAGCCTGCAGCGGGAATGAATGATGCGGAAACCCATCAGCTGATGCAAACCATCGATTTGATCCGTAAGGATTTTAATCTAACCGTACTATTGATTGAACATGATATGAAATTGGTTATGGGTATCTGTGAAAATATTATCGTTTTAGATCATGGTATTAAAATTGATGAAGGAAACGCTGCTAGAATTAAGAACTCGAAAAGTGTTATCGAAGCCTATTTAGGCGTGGATATGGATTAAACTATGGATCAGTCTACACCCCTTTTATCAGTTAAAAATCTCCACGCCAATTACGGCGCCATTCATGCCTTGAAGGGAATTTCTTTTGAAATTTTCAAAGGTGAAATTGTGTCTTTGATCGGAGCCAACGGCGCAGGAAAAACGACCTCTCTAAGGGCTCTTTCTGGCATTGTGGAAAATCGTGGAGAGATTTTATTTGAAGGCAAGGACCTTTCTAAAGTAAAACCCTTCCAACGTGTTTACCTGGGAATCGCGCAGTCGCCTGAAGGGCGCGGAGTATTTCCCAACTTAACCGTTCTCGAAAATTTAGAAATGGGTGCTTTCAGCCGGAAGGCCTCAAAAGAAGTGAATGAAGATTATGATAAATGTTTCCAATTGTTTCCGATATTAAAGGAACGTACTAATCAAATGGCCGGAACATTATCCGGTGGTGAACAGCAGATGCTGGCGATTTCACGGGCGTTGATGGCCAAACCAAAATTGCTTTTGTTGGATGAGCCTTCGTTAGGATTGGCGCCAAAAATAGTTCAACAGATTTTTGAAATCATTCGTCAGGTCAATCAATTGGGTGTCACTATTTTATTGGTTGAACAAAATGCACGTATGGCCCTCAAAGTTTCTAAACGTGCCTATGTTCTAGAAACCGGCTTCATTACTTTATCCGGCACTGGTCAAGATCTTCTCAACGACAAACAGGTTCAGGCTTGTTACCTTGGAGGATAAGCGCTTGCGCGCTTATCCCATCGCTTCGCCTGCGGTCTAGCCCGCATCGGCCACAGCCAATGCTAGGCATTCGCGCTCTGTTTATTAATTAGCAGATTTAAAATCGCCTTCATATGTTCAGAGCTGATTTGATTCACCTTTGCTGCTTTTGGCAAAAAATTTCGCATTGCTTGGTTATAGTTCTGCACTTGCTTGATTTGTTTCACTGAACTTCTTGTTAATGCGATTGCAAAGGAGTCCAATTCTTTCGCAGACAACGTCTTTTTCGAATTTTTAGCCAATTAGATAGAAAGACGCGCGACTTCGTTAGAGCGATCTTCACTGAGACCCAAATTAGTGTGAAGGTTTTCAGTTGCCATTGAAATTTGTTGATCTTCTTGATCTGCATACATCGCTTCTAAATCTTTAGATGAAGAATCCACCATTGAATAGATGGGATTGTTTGCGACCGTTGCGCTGGGCTTATAGATTGGATTGTTAGCAACAGTTACGTTATCAACATCGCCAGCTCCGTAAGCCAAAAAAACTGAAACCATTGAAAATATAGAAACCCCTTTTTAATTAGTTAGCGCACTAGAAAATAGGCAAGATAGCAGCTGATATAAATCAAAAAAGAAATTTAATGTTTGCGAAAAAAAACTGTTCTTAGCGTAGAATTAAGAAAGGAAATAGAAAAGCCGAACGGGAAAGTTCGGCTTTTTAGATTTAGAATTTAAAATAGTAATTATCTTCGGAAAGAACCTGTCAACCAAGCATACGGAACTATCTTTGTAGAAGTCGTGGGCGTACAAATCTGTCCAACATATGGACCCTGATAAACACATTGGTCAGGACCCCAAACTGTTTCCATTTTAGTTTTTTCAACAATTTCAACTTGCACTTGATTTGTAGAATCAAAATACAATTCTACAAAGTCGCCGTCTAAGTGACAGTTGGTTGCCAATTTGAATTTTGCACTTTTTAGAACTTGTTTGTCTTCATCAGCATCAGCATAACGTAAAGCGCCAATAACAGGAGCACAACCTTTGATGAAATCTTTGGTTCCTTGAGCCGTTAAAATATTTAACTGTGCTGTCCCATCAGCAGCCATTTTAAGACTCAATGTCGCCGTTTGACCCTCGAACTGGCCATAGTAATTGCCCGTGTACTGTTGAGCTGCTGCTATATATTTTTGCGGAACTTTTCCGTCTTTGATGCTGACTTCACAGGCTGTTAATGTCGTTGTTAATGCCAATGCAGCAACTGCAAAAATCTTTTTAAGGTTCATAAAATCTCCTTGGGTTATTAAATAAAATAGCTTCCAAACGCTTGATGCGATTGTCACGCTAGATTCAATTTTTAAATAATTCAAGAAAATCTGACAAAAAGTGTTTCTCAAAGGCAAGGCGTTAAGTAGTGTTTAAGAAAATAAACAAGCTATGGGATATAAAGAGTAAATGCTAAAAAAGGGAGTCTGATGGGTGATCAGACCCCTTTACATGGAGTTAAAAACTATT
>JAYSSX010000444.1:0-2560 GCA_043720315.1 Pseudobdellovibrionaceae bacterium
CCCATCTGGTCCCGTACCAATTGCAGTGCGAATTCATCTGCTGATTTGTCGATGGAACTTCGATGCACTAACAACCCTGAGGGTTTATTCACTACAACTAATTGGTCGTCTTGGAAAAGAATTGGAAGCATTTCCAGAATGTAGCCCAAAACTAAAAAAATTAAAAGTAATTCGGGCCCTTAGAAAGGAAATGCGGCCCGTAAAGCCGCTTTTAAAACTAAAATCAAGACAAGGGTCTGATTATTTCATTTTTGAAAAGAACAATTGCTGAGTCACAGCAACCATTTTAGACACAGAAGCATCCCAAACTGGAGCTTCAGTTTCGATAATATATTCATGTGTAGAACGAGTGCTGCCTAGAAGGGCTGTCACACCACTGATCGCACGGTTAGAACCCGCATTCATTTCGTTAACGCTTTTTACCCATGAAGTCGAAGTTGTAAATAACGGGGCTTTTAAATGGATCAAAATTCCTTCTGAAGGTACGGTAACGCTTGTAAACTGAGGTGCCATAGCTACTTGGTAGTTGGCGTCTACTGATGCCATGTTGCCATTCGTGCTGCCGGCCTGAGATACGAAGTCTACTACATATCGAGCGCGCAAAACTTTTGCGCCAGATTCTTTTTCAATATCTTCTTCCAAAGCAGCTGGACGTTTACCAAATGAAAAAGCACTTCCCAATGCATTGGAAACGCTAAGACGTTGATCACCATCAACGAAATATGTTGGCATTCCTTTGTAAGAGAAAAATTTGCTAGTACTAGCATTTCTTTCTTCTAAATGGGGAGTTGGTTTGTGAAATTTTTCAAAAGCCTGGAACGATTTCATTTTTAACAAATCAGCATGAGGAACTACTGTGTGACCTTGTTTTTTTAACTGTGCAACCAAGTTATCATAAAAGCGATCTGTCATTGTTTGCATTTGTTCATCAGTAACGCCACTTAACTGGAACATTTGTGCAGCAGTTGCGGAATTTCCACTCTCAGAAAAAGCCGTAGCCGATGCCGAACTTTTAACTACGAATTCCATTTGGAAATAAGGAATCACTACTTTTTTTACATCCTTAAAATCATCACCATTTTTATCTTGAATGTAAGCTTCAGCTTGCGTATCAATTGGTGCCGATTCGTCCCACGCTTTTGGTGCAGAAGAGCAAGCAACAACAGTAGCAATTGCCGGTATCAATAAACTTTGTAAAACCAAACTAAATTTCATTTGAATTCCTTTGTTAGTAATTAGAGTCCCAATTGTACTTTCACAAATCAAATGAGCAAAAAGAATGAAGTGTTACAGAAAAAAACTAGGCTTAGGACTCCGGACTTTTTCGTTGGCCGTTAATTTAGTACTAAGAAATTTCCTTCCCGCTATTTAATGCACTGCCAGAAAAATAAGCAAGTGTCTCAGAATGAGACACCTCAAAAAGTGCAACTTTGGTGACCACAGGCTCCGAAAATTGTTACCGCATTGATACCTGTAGGATCAGTACAAATAGAAGCTGTCTAGTCAGGCAAATTCCTTGCACTAATGACTTATATGAAAAATACAGCCAAATGCCTATTATCATTGGCAACCTTATTTACATTCCTATTAACTTCTGTTTCGACCGTACAGGCGTTTAGATATTCACTGACTTGTGAATCGGGGCGCCTGACGGCCTTCGAATCTTTTTCAAATAATTCAGACGATGAGTGTAACCAATTTAAAAAACTGGGTTTTGAAAAATGCTTCGATACAAAGAAAAAAGATCTTACCTCCGAATCGATCGCTATTTCGGTTCCCTTTGATGGTTACTATACTTCCCGTCAACATGCGACTTACTCACGCGCCAAGATGGAACAAATCATCGACTTCGCAGTTAAAAATGAAATTGATCCCTACCTAGCATTGGCATTTAGAATTTTGGAATATCCGCCTACACAGGAAAAAGCCAAATTCGATGCCTACGAAAAAATGTGGGGCGTAATACCTTTGGATGGACCCGCCTTCGCCGATTTCTTGGGATGTCGAGCCACCGGTATCGTAGAAATTCCAGGACGAAGTGGGAAATATACTGCCTTTTCAGAATCAAAATTAAAAAACACTTTGGTGATTGATCCCGCTGCTAAAGAAGAAAGAATTTGTCTGGAAAATATCGGAATGGGTGGTTCTCCCCATTTAAGTAGTGGTTGTACTCCCGATCTAAAATGTTGTATCAATGCCAAAATCAAATTAGTAAAACAATATAACACTTGCCAAGGCATTGATGCCGGTGACCGTGCCTTATTGTTAGAAAAATCTTCGGCGGCTTATCTAAAACAAAGAATAAATTCTGCCTTAAAAAGATATCAAACTTTGCTGAATGATCCTGTGTCCATCATTTCTTTTTCCACCCAAAGTTTTAATGGCTACGGAAAGTACGGAACTACTGAAAAAATGGGTAACAATTGTTTAGATCGAATGAATTTCGCAATCACTCCGCTTTACGGAACTGGGGTTGGTGATTTGATGTTAAATTCTTTGATGGCAAACAGCGGTGTTCGAGAAATGGTTAACGCTAGTCTAAAAAAACAAAGTCTTAAGA
>JAYSSX010000445.1:0-1510 GCA_043720315.1 Pseudobdellovibrionaceae bacterium
TTGCGATTTAGCGCCAATCACAGCCAGCCTATCTTCGAAGCGAAAACCAGCGATCTTTGGCGTGAATTAGGGGTACTTTCATTGGAAAAAAACTTTCCAAAATTGACTTTTTTATTACAGGCGGTGGCCAGTAAACGTTCCGAATCGACAGAAGTTTCATTGGTATCTAGTTTGTTAGATAAAAGTTTAATGGCGGGATTTCGTTGGCCGATAAATGATCAATTATTGTGGTCGGTAGCAGCCTTTCAAGAGCAGACGAACTTTTCCTATTATATAAAGTCCGATCTGAAATACAATTGGAGTGAAACGATAAATCAGGTTCTCACTGTTGATAGTTTAGAGGGTTCAAAATCGTCACTGCTGGGTGCTTTCAGTAAAAATGACAGAGTGTCGCTGAAAGTCACTTATCTATTTTAAAGGCGCTTGTCTTGCGCCTTCTCAATCTCTATTTTAGCTCGATCAGTAAATAGGACTTTGTACTTTGGATGCTATCGGCTTTTAAAGAAAGCTCTTCGTTGATTTTCACCACAGGTAGAGGCCACTGAAAACTTTTGGTCTTCAGTGACTCCACAACGCTTTTTTCAAGAGTTTTTTTGGCAATATAGTCGGAAGGTAAAAAAGCCAATAAATAATCGGGAAAGAATTTTAGATCTGTGGACTGTGTTAAACTGGTAATATCAAATACTAGTTGATTGGTTTCGATTTTGTACTTCAGCACCGCTTGCAGCGCGCTTTTTAGGTAAAGGTAGTCCCAGTTTTTACCATCACGCTCAGACTGGATCCAAGTGTTTAGACTGCCTTTTAAAGTTGCGGTCAAATCATCATTGAGTGAAATTTTTGAGTTCTTATCCAGGTTTATAATCATAGGGAAGGAAGCTGATTTTGGGTATTGCCACAAGTCTGGCCACACAAAAAGTTGCATAAATCGGGAACGCATTAGTTTCTTAAATCCTTCAAAGTTTTCCAGTTTTGAGTCCCAGCGCTGGGGAATCAGATCTTGCGAAATAGTTTGAATACCTGCTCGGTTAAACACTAAAAGGGGATTTCGCAGATCTTGATTTAAGAGTTCTTCATTCAGTTCGATAGCTATCTTAGTTGGATTTGCATTGTTAATTTGTAAAATCAATTTAAATAAAAAACCTTTTTCAAAAATCGACTCCACATTGGTAATGCGATATTCGATATTTTTGAAAATTTGATTTTGTCGGAAAGGCTTCAGATATTGCTCTAGTGTATTGTTTATTTTTAATTCTAATTTGGCTTTGATAAATGGAACAAGGTCATCAGGTTTCGCTAATTTTGCCTGTAATTCATTTTGTATAACGTCAGCAAAGCCCTTTGGTCCTGAACAGTTGATAGGAGTGACTTTCCAACTGTTATCTGGCCAGTTCAAATTTAAAGATTCAACTTTTGATTTTATCGTGTTACCCGAAGCCATCCATCTGAACGTTGAAGTAAGTTGCGTTTCATCTTGAGACAAAGTAAACGATGCGCACTCGGCCTTCAGTTT
>JAYSSX010000446.1:0-5096 GCA_043720315.1 Pseudobdellovibrionaceae bacterium
CGGTTAAGATCTACATTCTGAGAGTTCATTCTTTGATTTTTCTTATAGCCATCGGGGTTCAAGCAGGGGATGAGTGCCCATGATTGCATCGTAGAATTGTTGTTTTTAAGCAACCAGCGAAGTAACTTTTGTGCCAACTCGACGCCTTCGGGTTCGTCACCGTGAACACCGCCAATAAATAAGAAACCATCTTCATTGCTGTTCCGTGCCGAGAACATTTCTATCTTTGTTCCCTCGATCGTTTTTGCCCAACAAGTTTGATGTAAAATCTTTGAACTCATGATTTAATTATGCCCATGAATAATCCAAGTAATAAAGAAAATAATACTTCTTCTGAAAAGTCGAAGGACTCCTCTGCATTAAAACTGATTTCTAAACCAGTAACCGCAATTATATTGGCGGCCGGCAAAGGAACTCGCATGAAATCACCTTTGCCTAAGGTGCTACATCCCGTTGCCGGAGAACCGATGATTGTTAAAATCATTGATCAATGTTTTGAAGCTGGAATCGCTGATATTCGCGTCGTTGTGGGGCACGGACAAAATTTGGTAAAAACCGTTATCGAAGGCAAAGGGGTCCACTTCTGTGTACAACAGAATCAATTGGGAACGGCGGATGCAGTTAAAGCAGCAGATGTAGAAACCATTGAAGGTGACGTTATGATTCTTAATGGGGATCATCCTTTATTGTTAGCTGAAGATTTGAAAAATTTCATTAAAGAGTTCCGGGAAAAAAAATTAGATCTTGCCGTTGTTTCAGCAAAATTGAAAGATCCGGGAGATTTTGGTCGTATAGTTCGTCATCATGGCATATTAAAGGCAATAGTTGAGTCCCGTGATGCATCTTCAGACACTTTAAAAATTAACGAAGTGAACACTGGAATTTATTTAGTCAATTCTGATGTGTTAAAAGATGAGCTGCCAAAAATCCAAAATCATAATTCAAAAAAAGAATATTACCTGACCGATTTAATTTCGATCTCGATCGAGCAAAGATTAAGAGTGGACGCAATCATCGGAACTCCAAGTGCCGCTTTTGGTGTTAACAGTCAGTCGGAATTGGCAAAAGCCACTAAAGTGACTTTTCGAAGAAAAAATCAAGAACTAATGGAGGACGGCGTTTTAATGATAGATCCAAAAACAACATACATTGAAAATTCAGTCAAGATTGCAGGCGGCGCGGTCATTTATCCTGGTGTATTTATCAAAGGAAAAACTTCTATTGGACCTTATACTGTAATAGAACCCGGCTGCATGATTTCGGATTCAATCGTGGAAGACAGTGTTTTGATTAAATCACATTCGGTTTTAGAAAGTTGCATCGTGAAAAGTCGTGCGAAGTTAGGTCCGTTTGCACGCATTCGCCCTGATACTGAAATTGGTGAAGAGGCGCACGTTGGAAATTTCGTAGAACTTAAAAAGGTGAAATTCGGTGCACGTTCTAAAGCGAACCATCTGACATATTTGGGCGATGCCGAAGTGGGCACGGATTCTAATATTGGTTGCGGAACAATTACCTGTAATTACGCCGTTGATAAAAAGAAATACAAAACTAAAATTGGCAATCGCGTTTTTGTAGGCAGTGATACTCAGTTCATTGCGCCTATTGAAATTGGTGATGACAGCGTGATTGGTAGTGGATCAACCATCACAAAATCAGTCCCAGCCAAGGCTTTGGCGGTAGCACGCGGAAAGCAATTTATAAGAGAAAACTACATCAGCATCCCGGCTTCAGAAGCGGAACTTAATAAGGAAAAATAGACTATAAATTTATGTATGGAATCGAGAAAAAGACATGTGCGGAATAGTTGGATATTTAGGACCTTTAAGTCCTAAGGATATTATTGTTAATGGACTTAAGAAGTTAGAATACCGTGGTTACGACAGTGCCGGAGTTGCGATTTTGCATCAAGGCAGCTTCAAGCGCATTCGAGCCGAAGGTAAATTGACCAATTTAGAGCAAAAGTTGACGATCGAAAAATTTGATGGCCATCTTGGGATCGGACATACCCGTTGGGCGACACATGGAGTTCCATCGGAACGGAATGCTCATCCCCATCAAGTGCATGGAGTAAGTATTGTTCACAATGGTATTATTGAAAACTACCAAGAAATTCGTGAAGAGCTATTGGCTCGCGGTGCGAATATTACTTCAGAAACTGATTCCGAATTAGTAGCTCATTTACTGTCTGAAGAAGTTTTGATTCAAAAGGATCTTTTTAAATCAGTAATTGTTGTTCTTAAAAAATTAAAAGGGGCTTTTTCTGTATTAGCGGTTTGGGATCAGCAGCCGGATCAATTGGTGGCTTTCAAAGATGGCCCACCATTAGTAGTTGGGTTGGACCAAGGACAAACTTTTGTTGTTAGTGACGTTCAGGCCGCATTGACCTACACAAAAAAGTTCGTTTATCTGAATGACCGCGAAGTTGTGCACATCCATGGTGAAAAAGTTCAGTTCACTGATTCTGAAGGAAAAGAAATTTCTAAAAAGCCAGTGGAACTAAATTGGAATGCCGATCAGATCGAGAAAAAAGGGTTTTCGCATTTCATGTTGAAGGAAATTTATGAGCAACCGCAGGCCGTAGCGCAAGCAATGCTTCCCCATATCGATCTTAAATCGGGAACAGTTAAATTAAAAAATTTAGGATTTTCAGGGGCGAATGCGCACGAATTGGAATTATTGGATAGTGAACAAGATCTAAAAGACACCGAAAAAATATTTCGTGATATTACAAAAATTCACGTAGTGGCCTGTGGAACTTCGTTTTATGCCGGTCTTATTGGAAAATATTATTTTGAAAAAGTCGCGAAGATCAGTGTCGAAGCCGATATCGCTAGTGAATACCGATACCGTCAGCCCATAGTTGATTCTAAAACTTTGATGATTACTATTTCTCAAAGTGGAGAAACGGCGGATACGTTAGCGGCCATTCGATTGGCCAAGTCTTTAGGGGCAAAAACATTAAGTATTTGTAATGTAAAAAACTCTTCCATTGATCGTGAGGCGCACGGGCACCTGTACATGATGGCGGGGCCCGAAGTGGGAGTGGCCAGCACTAAAGTTTTATTAAGTACAATGACGGTTCTGAATCTTTTGGCTGTAGCTGTTGGTAAAGCCCGCGGAAGTGTATCAGCTGAGTTAGAGCAAACTCATCTTCAAGCATTGCAATCAGTGCCTAGCCAGATTGAAGCTGTCCTTTCTTATGATAAATATTTTGCTGAGGCCTCTAATGATTTGAAAAAGTTTAAAGGATTTTTGTACATGGGTCGCGGTACTAGTTATCCGATTGCTATGGAAGGGGCTTTAAAGCTGAAAGAGCTAGCGTACTTACACGCTGAAGGTTATGCCGCTGGTGAAATGAAACACGGTCCTATTGCTTTAATCGATGAAAAAATGGCCATCATCATGATTGCTCCAAAGGATGATCTTTACGAAAAAACGTTAAGCAATTTGGAAGAAGCAAAAGCTCGTGGTGGAAAAATTATTTCGATTGGAACTGGGGATAATAAAAAATTAAAGGCCCTTAGTGAAAGATACTTATCCATTCCTGAATCACATTGGTCAACCCATTCATTGATTTCAGTTGTGCCATTACAATTGATGGCTTTCCATTTGGCCAACAGTTTAGGTTATGACGTTGATCAGCCCCGCAACTTAGCCAAATCGGTAACGGTGGAATAGCGTCCACCTTTACCATTCTGTGGAATAGCGTCCACCGCGGTAAACCAGTGGAATAGAGTTTAGGCTTCGGCCGCCGGTGCTCGCAATGTCGGTAGATCAACAATAGGTTTAAAGTGCAATCGGCATCTAGCCTCGTAAAGGTCGGTACTACCGACAGCGACTTGTCCGCTGACAGCAGCAGTTCTTTGAGTCCGGCTGGCTGCACATCCACAAACCACACAAACAGCGTGCTGTTTAGTCACGTTTTCGGCGACAGCCATCAATGTCGGCATTGGTTCAAAGGGTTTTTCTTGCCAGTCCGTATCTAAACCGGCAACGACAACACGAATTCCCCGTTGGGCCAGCATCTGCGCCACTTCCACAATTTTAGCATCAAAAAACTGACCTTCATCAATACCAACAACTTGAGTATCATCTAAAAGGTAATTCCAAATTTCTTCTGAATTTTTTATCGCTACAGCTTTGATTGAATTATAATTATGCGAAGTAACATCTTCTTTGTGATAACGATCATCAATAACCGGTTTGAAGACTTGAATTTTTTGTCTTGCCAGTTCTGAACGTCGTAAACGACGGATCAGCTCCTCGGTTTTTCCGCTGAACATTCCACCAACGATAACTTCAATCCAACCTTGTGCTTTGAAAAAGCCAAACTCTGACATTGTGACCCCAATTCCTGTTTTTTCCTCTGAAATCATAGAAAATAGGGAAAATTTTTCAATCCAAAACGTCGAGTCATTGTGAATTTTTTTAAACTCGTTGCACGTTGTTAAGGCATTCAATAGATCCACCTATACGTATGCTTAAATATTGGTTTCTAATAGCTTCTTTTCTGCTTGTCATTCTTAGTTTTAGTAGTGTTGGTATTACTCAAAACTCGCCGATCGTCTTTTCATTAAATGACAGTAAAACCTCCGCGGGCGCGGCTGAAATGGAAAAAGCGCGGTTTCTATTTTTATACAAAACCGTATTTGTAAAATATAAATCCCAATTTCAAAAGGCGGCGAAAAGAAATCGAATTCCTTGGAAAGTTTTGGCAGCCATTTCGTACCAAGAATCCAATTGGCAAGAAGATGCTGTCAGCCATACAAAAGTGCGTGGATTGATGATGCTGACCGAGCCGACAGCTGCATTTTTACAGGTGACCGATCGACAAGATCCTGAACAAAGTATTTCTGGTGGTGCAAAATATTTTAAAATTATGATGTCTAAGACACCCGCTTTTCTATCAGTCAAAAATAAGTTAGCTTTATCATTAGTCGGCTACAATTTAGGATACGGGCAGGTCATTAATCTTCGGCATTTGGCGCATCTTTATGGTGTTAGTGCATACGAGTGGGAAGATATGAAATCCCTTCTACCTTTGGTCTCGGATAAATTCATTGGAAGTAACCTTCGTTACGGTTCAGCCAAGG
>JAYSSX010000447.1:0-3733 GCA_043720315.1 Pseudobdellovibrionaceae bacterium
AAGTCAGCAGCCTCCGAGAAGAAGTGACAGCCATCCTACAAGTTGTAAAACCCGAAGACGAAGTCGTCGTCAAAGTAGAAAGCCCAGGTGGAGTTGTCCATGGTTACGGGTTGGCAGCTTCACAGCTCAATCGCATCCGCGAGGCCGGCGCGACATTAACTGTGTGCGTGGACAAAGTCGCGGCCAGTGGAGGATACATGATGGCGGTTGTTGCGCATCGCATAATTTCCGCCCCTTTTGCCATCATAGGTTCTATTGGTGTCGTCGCTCAAGTTCCCAATTTTCATAAGATTCTGAAAAAAAATGAAATCGAATACAAAGAGTACACCGCTGGCGACTTCAAACGCACCGTCAGCGTGTTCGGCGAAATCACTCCAAAAGGTGAACAAAAATTTATCGAACAATTAGAAAGCACTCACACACTTTTTAAGAATTTTGTGTCTAATTACCGTCCTCAATTGAACCTAAGTGAGGTTGCCACTGGTGAATACTGGTTTGGCGAAGACGCCATTAAGAAAAATCTAGTCGACGAATTGTCAACCAGCGATGATTATCTGTTAAAACTGGCTAAGGATTGTGTAATCTTTGAACTTAAATACGAAAAGAAAAAATCACTAGCAGAAAAACTCAGCTCACAGTTGGGTCAAATGGTACAAAAAACTCTTATGAAAACCATAGAAAAATTGGATAGACGGATACACTTTTAGCTTTTTCATTTTGCATATTTAGAAGACCTCTGCTACTTAACCTATTCCGATTTTGGGGAGGCCAATTTGTCAGAAGTTGTTGTCAGCGTTAAAAATTTAGAAACTACTTTCTATTCTAAATATGGTCCCTTTCGCGCGGTTAACAATGTTTCGTACGATATCCATAAAGGTGAAACTTTAGGCATCGTGGGAGAATCCGGCTGCGGCAAATCAGTGACCTCTTTTTCACTGATGCAGTTGATTGAAAGACCGGGCAAAATTACTAACGGACAAGTTATTGTGAACGGTCGAGATCTTCTTAAATTAAAATCACATGAAGTTGAAGATATTCGTGGTAACGAAATGGCTATGATTTTTCAAGAGCCTATGACAGCACTGAACCCCGTCCTTACTATCGGTGATCAAATTGACGAACAGTTTATGCGTCACCGTAAGGCCACCAAAGCCGAAAGCAAAGACCGAGCAATTGAAATGCTTCAGCTAGTTGGTATTCCCTCTCCCGCTGAACGTTACAGTAATTACCCGCATCAGTTATCTGGTGGTATGCGCCAGCGTGCGATGATTGCTATGGCTTTGTCTTGTAATCCAAAATTCTTAATTGCCGACGAACCAACCACGGCGTTAGACGTAACCATTCAAGCGCAAATTTTAGAACTATTCCAAGACCTTCAAGAAAAATTTAACATGACCGTTCAGTTTATCACTCACGACTTGGGCGTTATTTCTGAAATTTCAGACCGGGTAATGGTTATGTACGGAGGTACCACCTGTGAAATTTCTCCTACCGGTGAATTGTTCTCAAATCCAAAACATCCTTACACCGCAGCTTTGATTGGTTCACGGCCTAAATTTGGCCAGCGAGTAAAACGTCTGACTACAATCGAAGGTTCGGTTCCTGCTCCTCACGAATTACCTACGGGTTGTCCGTTTCAAAATCGATGCCCTAATGTTCTTGAACAGTGTAAACATCAAAAACCTCCATTAACAGCCATCAATCCTGTTCACAGTGTGGCTTGTTTTAATCCGGTGTAAATATGAATGAAATTATTTTAAAAGCTGAAAACATTAAAAAATATTTCCCGATTAAGAAAGGTCTTCTTCTTCGCGAAGTAGGACAAGTCAAAGCGGTTGATGATGTTTCTTTAATGGTTCGCAAAGGTGAAACTTTAGGCCTAGTCGGCGAATCGGGATGTGGTAAATCCACTTTAGGCCGAACTTTGATTCGACTGTACGAACCTACTGCTGGCGAAATCGAATTTAAATCGAAAGATTTCCTGAATGTGAAAGGCAATACTTTGCGTACTATGCGTAAAGATATGCAAATGATTTTCCAAGATCCTTACGCTGCTTTAGATCCCCGAATGACTATTGGACAAATTCTTTCTCAACCCTACGAAATTCATGGTGGTCTGGACGGGGAAAAGAGACGCGATCGCGTTAAAGAACTTCTTACTTTGGTGGGTTTAAAACCATCTCATGTAAATCGCTATCCGCATGAGTTCTCGGGTGGGCAACGTCAGCGTATTTGTATCGCACGCGCTATCGCCTTGGAACCACAGCTAATCATTGCTGATGAGCCCGTTAGCGCGCTAGACGTTTCCATACAGGCCCAAATTCTTAATTTGATGAAGGACTTGCAGGAAAAATTTGGCTTAACTTATATTTTTATTTCACATGATTTATCTGTCATCGAACACGTTTGTGATCGCATCGCGGTTATGTACTTAGGAAAAATTGTTGAAGTGGCTACTCGCGATGAGTTGTTTAAAAATCCTCAACATCCTTATACAAAAGCACTTATTGCGTCCATCCCACGTGTGGGTGAAGGCAAAAAGAAAATGAAAAAATCCTTAGATGGCGAAGTTCCTAGCCCTATTAATCCGCCTTCAGGCTGCAACTTTCATCCACGTTGTCCACAACGTTTTGATAAGTGCTCACAGATTTTACCAAAATTAAAAAACCATAATGAACAAGTTAAAGAACATCTGACAGCTTGTTTATTATATGAAAATTAAAAGGAGAGTTTACATGAAGAAAATCATCGGAACGATTTTATCGAGTGTTATTATTTCGGTAAGTGTTTTTACAGCACAAGCCGCAGTAAGCACTGACGAATTAAAAATCGGTATCACGCAAGAGTTCGAGAACTTAAACCCAATGAATATGACCATGGTGGCCTCATTCTATCTGTACAACCTTGCTGGTCGTGCACTGGATACAATGAATACTGATGGCAAATGGTATCCGCAATTGGCGAAATCCATCCCTACTGTTGAAAACGGTGGCGCGAAAATCATTACTGTTAATGGTAAAAAAACGGTACAAGCCGTTTGGGAAATCATCGAAGCCGCAAAATGGTCTGATGGAAAACCGGTTACTTGTGAAGACTTTTTGTTTGCAAGAACAGTTGCCGATTCAAACAACGTATCTGTAGGTTCGAAAGAAACATACACTCAAATTGATAAAATTGAATGGGATCCAAAAACTCCTAAAAAATGTACTTTTACATATGACAAGGCTCGTTGGGATTTCACTCAGTTAGGTCAATTTTATCCACTTCCAAAACACATTGATGGACCTGTTTTCGAACAATACAAAAATGTTAAAGAAGGTTACGATAAAAACTCTAACTACACTAAAAATCCAACTATGCCTGGATTGTACAATGGCCCTTATAAAATTGATGAAGTGAAATTAGGAAGTCATGTGACTTTTTCACCAAATCCATATTTCTATGGACCACAACCGCATTTCAAAAAAATCATCGTTAAGTTAATTCCCAACGATTCTACTTTAGAAGCAAACTTAACTTCAGGAAATATCGATTCGGTATCTTCATTAGGTTTCGCATTTGATAAGGCTTTGGCTTTTGAGAAAAAAGTAAAAGCCCAAAACTTGCCTTACACAGTTATGTTTAAACCAAGTTTGACTTACGAACACATCGATTTGAATTTAACAAATCCAATTTTAAAAGATGTTAAAGTTAGAAAAGCCCTTGTCTTTGCTATTAACCGCGATGACTTGGT
>JAYSSX010000448.1:0-3467 GCA_043720315.1 Pseudobdellovibrionaceae bacterium
TCTTAACCTCAGCGACTTCCATCAGTTGATGTACATAAAGAGAAACAAATGAGTAAAAAAACAAAATTCAACTTTTTTATATTCATCTTAGCAATTGTTGTGGTCATCACATTCCAAAACTGTGGTGATATTAAAATTTCAAAAATGGTAGTCGATCATTCTTCCTTTTCGACTACAAAAATGACCGGTGAATTTTGCTCAGTGGCCTCGTTAAGCGAGGAGATCCGAACTCAAATTATTTTTATCGTCGACATGTCTGGCTCTAATATTCGAAAAATCGTCGGCAATACTTATACGGCTAACGGAGCGACCGATACCATTGGGGCACGTTTTAAAGTAATAGAAGATTTCGTGTCTTCTGCTTGTTTAAAAAACCGTCCCAATTCGCGTTTTTCTATTATTGGCTTTAGTTCGGACATTATGCCAGGTTCGACATCTTCCCTTTGCGTGAAAGATCGACTGGTTTCTGCTTCTGCATTAGGTAGTCAGTTAGACGAACTGCGCGACATTCAAGATGCCGAAACGGTTCCAGCCCCAGCTTCCATGCGTTCGACAGTATATGACAATTCATTTTCTTGTGCGGCCCAAACGATTCAATCGGACCTTGCGGCAATGACGGCGGCCGAACGAAAAAATCAATTCTATCAAGTCATGTTTTTGTCTGATGGACAACCGACTGATGCCATTGGAAATGACATCACTAACTACAACAGCATTTTGTCTGCTGTAAAATCCATATTTACTGCTGGTGCGCAGGCGTCTAGTATCGTTGTTCAACCTATTCTTTACGGGGCACAAATCCTTCGTCAGGAAAGTGAAGCTAAATATAATAGTGCGGTGAACGTTATGAAGAAAATTGCTGAAGAAGGGCAAAGTGTCGAAGCCTCAGTCGATGACGTCAGCAAAATTAATTTTTGCGATCTATTTAATAGCGGCAAAAAAACTCCTTATGTGGTCACGTCTTTCGGAGCTATTAATATGACGGCCCACTTACGCAATGATCAGTTACTACCAGACTCGGACATGGATGGAATATTAGATGAAGATGAAATTAAACGTGGGTTTGATCCGCAAAAACCTCGGACCGGTTTAAATGGCAATGAAATATTAGATGGCATCTGCCGATTCGGTGCTGACCAATGTGTCAGCCATTCCCAGTGCTCGGCGCCTAACTCGATGGGTTTTACCGACTGTGAAGTCACAGAATTAGGTCTTAGTGATGCGATCGACTCCGACAAAGATGGAATTCCTGATTTGGTTGAATTTTTAAAACGCACCTTACCCACTGAGCCTGATTCCGATCACGATTTGGATGGGGATGGAGACATCAACTTAAAAGAAATTTCAAAAGGGCGCGACCCGAACGCTTTCGATCGAGATGTTGATTATAAAAAAACAATGGATATCCTTCGTCAACGTTCTGACGAAGCCACCATCTCGTGCCCAGCCAATCAGGAGCGCTGGTTAATTTCGGCTAATAACATTCCTCTGGTTAATACGTTGGAAGTCAGAGCCACCGATCCTGTATCGCAAAAATGGCCCGTCGCCAATCATCGAGCGGGCGAAAACATTATTTTTGTTTACTACATAGTTCAACAAGCTAATGAAAACGGTGACGGTAATGCCGAAGTGTACGGCAATTTCTTTAAAATTTATCAGGGGCAAGAGTTAGAATTGAAAAACTTCAAAAAACTGGGTGATTTAAATGGAATTTTTACTCCGATTCAATAAGTCGGTTCTATTTTCAATATTAGTTGTACTATTTTTCTTCAATGTCGAAGCACAGCAGCTGCGTGGAATTTGCCCTAAATTGGAAGGTAGTAAGTTTATCAACTGTTTGACCACCCCACCGATTTGCATCGGCACCTGCAGCACCTATTCTAGTCAATTTCGTGTTTGCCAGGGTTTCTCGGTTTGCGGTACCAGTTGTACGGGAACTGTCCCTGATTCTGAATGTCCGGATGCTTCAACTTATTCTAAATGTGACCCGCCACCATCAACTGCCTGCGGAAGGCAATGCGCCGTAGGTACCAAACCCGAGACGATTCAATGTAGCGGTTTCTGCTATACTAACCAATATGATTCCTACAGTTACAAAGTTCCTACTGGTGGTGGGTGTACCAGCGTTTGTACTGGTTACAGTGAAGTTACGACTTGCACGACGACCGAGGCCGGACAAGTTTGCGAAAGCCACAGCGTATGCAATGGCTATCAACAGCACTGCGAACCAGCCACCTGCTCATCGCAGTCCTCTTCTTGCTTAAAGGGATCTATTGCTACTCCCAATGTAGCGGTCGGCTGCAGCTGTACCTGTGGAAGAAACGGTGAGAGTCCTCCAATACCAAATTGTGGAAGTCCCCCGCCAGATCAGTGTCAGTAAATTTTAACTTTCGGTTTTTCTTTTTTAGCTTCTTTCACCCATTCTTTGACCGAAGGATGATTTTGCATGGATTTCATATACTGCACTATTTTTCTATTTTTGACTTTAATACCATAACTAACAAATCGAAAAACGACAGGCGCATAAAAAGCATCTACAATGCCGAATTCGCCCAACAAAAAAGGTCCCGAGCTTTTCTTCAAGCATTGTGCCCACAATTCTACGATTCGCGAAATGTCTTCTTCAGTAGAACTGGTTAAATGACGAATTTCAGTACGTAGCCGGATATCCATTGAAAGTTGACTTCTTAAAGACTGGAAACTGGAATGCATCTCGGCAGCTATCGAACGGGCAAAGGCACGATCCGACTTATCAGCAGGCCATAGCGAATGGTTTTTAAAAGTCTCAGCCAGATACTCACAAATCGCTAACGAATCCCAAATTTTGATTCCACCGTGGACCAACAAAGGCACTCGACCAGACGGTGAGTACTGTTTAATTTTTGCAGCCGTGTTTTTCTGATCCAATAAAATTTTGACTTCTCTAAACGGAATTCCTGCAGCACGCATGGCCAACCAGGGCCGCATCGACCAAGACGATAAGTTTTTATCACCAATAACCAAAATCAATTCCGCGTGTGCTGCCATAACTATCCTTTGCCAACTGCTATTTCAGGTTCAGCTTCATTAAATCATCTAAAGCATTTTTAACAAAACCCTTTAAATACTTTCTCAATCTAGGATGATCCCTTCGAGAGTTTAACCAAACAGTCATCAACAGCCTCCGCGCCATGATAAAATACTCAAGATAGGCTAGTTCAGCATCTGGCAGAGGTCGCTGTGAACGGTATCCGGCAATCAGTTGCGAACGTCCTTTCTCCAATTCTTTCGGACTTTTGATCTCTAGCTGGCTTTTCAATGCAACTAGTGGAATACCTAAATCATACAAAAAAAATCCCATTCCACAGTCATCAAAATCGATCAACGCAAAACTTTTTTCTTTCAACCACAATAAATTTCCAAAATGGAAGTCTGCATGAATCAATCCAAAACTTTTTGGATATTTTTTATGGTACTTTTTTATCTTA
>JAYSSX010000449.1:0-4460 GCA_043720315.1 Pseudobdellovibrionaceae bacterium
ACACGCATAAAGAAATATTGAGGAGTCTCAAAAACCTGACGGCTTTGAGGGTTTTTTAATAAATAACGATCGTAAACCGTTCTTAATCCAAAATATTCGAAACGATCGGTACGGAAAGGTTCAATAGCTGCAGACAATGCGGCTTTGTGTTTTTCCACGAAACGATAGGTGTTCTCGGCGATCAAACCGGCGTTGTAACCATAAGTCACTGCATCGGCGAAAGATTGAATTTTTTGCGAACGAACTTCTTCGTCAATATAAATCGCTAGTAAACGAGCCGCCAAGCGAGAATATTCCGGCTCTTCACCTATAAGTAAAGACGAAGTCTGAATACAAAGATTGTCTAACTCTTTCGTTGAAGCCCCATCGTAAAGGCCGCTAATGGCCTTTGTTGCCACTCTTAAAGGATCGACCTGTGCCAAGTTCTGGCAGCAACCAGTAACGCGTTCAACGATCTTTGTGACATCAACAGGCTCTAAAGCGCCCGAACGTTTTTTAACTCGCATCATATGCGGAGCCGAGTCGCGCATTGCATGCGGTTGAGTATCTAATTCCATAGTTAAGCCCTGTCCATTGGACTGTGATTGAAGCATAATAATTCCCCTCCGAATTATGCTAAAGTATTACAACAAGACGCAAACGAGTTCTTTCCGGACTGCTCCAGTAAAATACGGACACGTCTAAAATTTTTATGATTTTTGTTTGAGAAACCGTTTCCATTCTGGAAAGATCGTGCTTCTGCATACCCTCGATTTAGGTGGAGACATTTGCATGTGACCACTACATCTAGTGTTTGCTTGGCAGTGCCTCATCAATAAGGCCGACATCGCATTCACTTTCTACGCTAAACGATTTATAAAATCTTGCAAGGCCAATTCCACGTTTTTTTACTTTTTTTTTAGCTGCTGCTAATCAAAGAGGCAGTGTTTTCGAACCGCTTGACATACTTTTACTGATTAAAGTCTAGGCGCAGATGGTTATTTTATGAGCAAATAAAAAGATTTTTGACAAAAACAACGAATTAATATGAGCCCTCACCACATCAAATCCTGACAATCTGTCTTGATCTTAAAAAGTTAAAAAAAACAGTAGAAAAAATTAAGCTAAACTTAAGGGATTTGAATTTCTAAAAAATTCTTTTTGTAGAAATCTTTCTTGCTCAGTACGGGTAATAAACTGTTTCCCCTGATAAGATTCTTGCGAACGTAAAAAATCGATGAGGTATTGATGAGTGCCCATTTTATCTGAAGTCCACTTTGGAGAAACTAATTCTTCCCACCGTGGAGCAAAGGCCGCCAGTCTTTGAACAAAGATCCTCGGATTGAGATGTTCTAGGAACAGCTGCATTTTTCTGGCGTAGTCGTCTTTTTCAATCGGTAGAAATTTGCCATTGGTAAAAAGCGTTTCTAAAGGTGTGTGCTTCAGAACGTGCAGATTGTGAAGTTTTACGTTACTGATGGGAAGAGAGTTGATTAATAAGGCCGTATCTATGATTTCTTGATCGGTTTCTTCGGGCATTCCAAACATAAGATGAATGCCTAAGTGGACGGAGTTCAATTGTCCGATCTTTTCAATGGCGGCCAACGATTGCTGTGCTTTATGACCACGCTTCACAAATTCCAAATGTTTATCATTAAAACTTTGAACGCCTAATTCAACCGAAACATAATACTTTTCGCCCATTTCCTGCCAAAAATTCAACAATGCCGGCGACAAACAATCAGGACGCGTACCAACCACAAAGCCTTTAATGAAAGGATATTTCAAACATTGCTCGAATTGTTCTTTGATAGTGCTAAATTTTAAAAAGGTATTCGTATATGCTTGGAAATAAACCAGAAATTCATTCGCTTTATATTTTTTTTGAATAGCCACGCTGTACTTTTCAATCTGCTGATCTAAGGTCATTGTATGAGCTTCACTTTGGGCAGCTGATCCGTGGACATCGCAAAAAATGCAAGTCTGCATTCCCTTTAGACCGTCGCGATTAGGACAACTGTCGGCTGTGGAGACCGGAATCTTATAAATCTTCTTTTGAAAAATTTCTTTATAATGAGCCGAAATAGGTCTAAAAGGTAAGCCATTACTATTATTGTTCATTACTGTTTTGTATTTGTTTAAGAATCAATGTCAACAGACAGGGGCATATTTGCAAAAAAAACATGATATTCCATTATCTGAATACGGATTTCGCGCGGTACAAACTGCAGACGGAAGTTGGACTCTACAGAGTCTGAAGTCAGACAGCGAACTAATGCATCACTCGGGTGGTGCTGTTGCCGAGACTATCTACATTTATGGTCACGGGTTGGGCGAAGCTATAGCGCAAAAAAAGTCGGATTTAGGATTAATAAATATTCTTTCTGTGGGTTTGGGAATTGGAATCAATGAAATGGTTGCCGCCGGAATTTTATTGCAAAAAAAGATTCCCTTCGAAAAGACTAATTTGCAAAGTTTGGAAGTGCAGCCCTTTCTCATCGAACAATGGCGGAATTTTGTAAATGATGTTGAGTTGGTTTCCGAGTTGATTTCCGTCTATTCGGAAAATTTAAATCAAGTGGCCAAGCAGTTATCCGTTTCTACCGAGGAAATTAAACTTTACCTAAAAAATGCCTACCAAAATTGTTGGTGTGTGGAGGGCTACTTAACTGCAGACTTTTCTCCCAAGCAACCGGCACAAGTAATCTTTTTCGATGCCTACAGCAGTAAATCCAATCCTGATTTATGGGAAGAATCCTTTTTGACCGAGTTCGTGCAGCGATCAGCCAGCACTCCGTCCGTTTTTTCAAGTTATGCAAGTAAATCCAATTTACAAAGGGCCTTACAGTCCAACGGATTTCAAATAAAAAAACGTATAGGATTTAGCGGTAAAAGAGAATGTTTGTTCGCCGTTAAAGGCGAATAGTTGTATTTTCAGAAAACTTTTTAACAAACTCGATAATGGCACTTTTTGATTCAGGATGTAGGCCGACAAACTTCATACCTACATGGCCGTCGTTGCTGACAAAAACAACTTCAGCGGTTGAATGGATAGGGGTGTAAAGATTGGGACTTTTAATAACTACTTTAAATTTTTCGCCGATTCGAATATTTGGGTTTCCGACCATTCCCAGGCCGCCTTCACTGATCGACTGCATTTGCGCTGTAAAAGTATCGCCATGGGCTTCGCAAGTGATTGTGCCCATAATTGGTACTCTTGGATGCGATCGACGAGAAACCCCTAATTCATCCATTACCTTATGGATCTGGTAGATCTCTTTCCAGTCCGTATAACCTTCAGTCCAAATTTTAACGCTAGAGTAGTCCTTTTGATCGCGAAGAAAATCCAGCATCTGGGCTTGGCTCATTGGGCGCAATTCTTGTTCGCCCATCTTTATCCGCCACATACGTTCTGACTGCTGGCGGAGTTTATTTTCTGACTCTAAATGTTCACTTTGGGCTTTGATCCAACGGTCAAACAGGTACCATTCGTGTTGCCCGCGACCCCAAATGAGTGCTTGAGGAAATGAGGTGATCCTAACTTCGATATCGAATTTAGTAAACGGACCACTGACTAATCCATCCGTGAACAAAAACCACTTTTTATCTTCCATGATAACCTCAAACTGGGAAACGTAAATTGGGAATATGCAAGCTGACAGTTTAATTATGAACGCATTTCATTTTTTAGCAAGAAATTACGAACTTTTTTGGGACTTTTTGCTGTTTAAAAAGGATTCGATTTTATCATTTAAAAAGTTTTGAGCTTTATATCGTTTCATATCGACGATGTTTTCTTTTTTAAGATGCATGTGTTCTATGCCTTTATCTTTTAATCGCGACTTTTGATTGGCATAGAAGGTATTTCCCTTAGGCGTATAAAGTAAATACTTATCATTTTCAGGCATGTACATGTACATGTTAAACTCAACTTTATAGTCATGTTTGAATTCATCTAAATTAATTTTAATCATTTTTTCATCTTTAGAATCTTCTGTTTTTAAGTCAGAATCTTTAGTTGGAAAGAAAGCCAGCGCAATTTCATCTTCGTTATGAACGGATTTTCGTAAAAATTCAGCTTGTTCAATCGCCCAGCCCTCGAAGTCGACCGATCTCACTTCAATATCCATTGATTCGTCGTCTTTGATCGATTCTCCATTGGACTTTAAAAATCCGAATAGGCGCTGTTTAATCATTTTAATAAATTCGGCGTCGATTTTCCGGTTTTTACCCAAAGCAGCGACCAAGTATCCGGAGAACTTTGGCGAATTGATAGTGATACAAGCCATATTGGACGAGTTTTCAATTTTATTAATCTTATCTTCAGGCAAGTGACTGTTAACAGTAACGCTTTCGTCGATAGACTGTTTTGCGCCTTTTATAAAAATGGAATCAGATGAATCATCAGCGGATTCATTTCCACGGATATAAAGGGCAGACTTCTTTTTGCCTTTTGGAACATATTCACTTTCCATCACTGG
>JAYSSX010000450.1:0-6182 GCA_043720315.1 Pseudobdellovibrionaceae bacterium
CCGTTGAAAATTGTATTCATGTAACGGCAGTTATGTCGATTGACGAAATGGCCTGCGAACTTATTGGCTCGGAAAGAAAAATTCCCAAGGCTACAGAAATTGCAAACAAAATAAAGCAGCGAATACGGGCTGAAGTTGGTGAAGTTTTGACCTGCTCGATTGGCCTTGCTCCCAATCGTTTTCTGGCAAAGGTCGCCAGTGATATGCAAAAACCAAACGGTCTGACAACTATTTTACCAAGCACGATAAAATCGAATTTACTGAAACTTAAACTTCGAGACTTACCAGGAATTGGCCACAATATGGAAGTTCGACTGAATAAATTTGGCATCCGCGAAATGTCACAACTTCTAGATTTATCTAAAAAAGACTTGGCCGGAATCTGGGGCGGAATCAACGGCGAAAGATTTTACGAACTGCTCCTTGGACGACAGTTGCCAGAAATCGAAACCACCCGTGGGTCTTTTTCACATTCGCATGTTTTACCGCCTGACCTACGTAACGGTGCAGGGGCCTATGCCGTCGCTCAAAAATTAGTGCACAAATTAGGAGTCCGACTTAGAAAAAATAATTACTGGTGCCAAGAGCTGTTTCTATCAATCCGCTTTATTGACGGAAGCAAATGGACAGAACGCCAAGGATTCTCTGAAGTGCAAGATAATTTTACTTTACTAAGGGCCTTTCAAAAGATGTGGGTCAAACGGCCTAAAAAATCTTCTCCTCCAGTAAAAATTGGAGTTTGGATCGATAAACTGGTGCCTAACGATCTCCATAACTTTTCGTTTTTTGAAAATCAAAAATTGAATACTTTGTCGCATTCGATGGATGCCATTAATGATAAATTTGGCCGCAATGCTATTTATTTTGGAGGAATTGAAACCACTAAAAAGGCGTTTCCGGTAAGAATCGCTTTTTCCAATATTCCCGAAGTCGATGAAGAAGAAGACTAAGCCAGTTTAGTTTTACCGGCGATGACTTTTTTTGCTGAATCGAAATCATCTGGTGTAATTGCGGCTTTAATAATTGAACCCGAATCAATTACAAACATAAATTTCTTATCCGCTCGCCAATCACTGTTAAACCAATAGGGTTTTATACCCATACCCCAAACACGGTATTTTCCGTTCAACGCGGTTAGTGGCTGAACCTTGACTGACTTGATGATCTGCCAAGGAATAAATTTCGATTTCCCTAAAGGAAAGTAGTAATTTGAAATCTCGATCCCTTGATCATCAATGAGAATATTTTCGTCTTTATATACCTTTTTCATATTTCCCAAGTTACTCCCCGATTAGGTCACAGTCATTACTTGTAATAATGCTGTAGCATGTGCATAATTTGAGAATGCAGAAACCTAAGATTTGTTTAAGATATTTAACTTTTATTAGTTTAATGTTGGGTTTGTCGGTAGCGTCTAAAGCCAATATTTGTGGAACAGATTATCAATCCTTTAATCCAACGACTTCTGGAATTGACTTTATAACTGTGCATTCTTCAGAAACTTTAAATCCTTGCTTCATGAATTTTGGGTTGTTTTTCAACTATTCGAAAAATGTGCTTACTTATACAAAAGATTACACTGATGGCAGCGGCAATGTTTTTTTAGCCGGTGAAAAACCCAATGACACTTTGTTAGGAATGGATCTGAGTTTAGGTTTTGGCTTGTCCAGCAATTGGGACATTGGAATCAATATTCCCTTCGTTTTGAAACAATCCTTAGAAGCAGATAACCTAACTTCCAGTTTTACCGCCAACGGAGCCACTGAAATTAAAATTTCTACTAAATATAGACTCTCCGGTGATGACTCTGAAGGATATGCTGTTGTTGCTGGTGTAAACCAAAATATGATCCAAGATAACCCGTTTACAGGCAAAAATTCTAAGCCAACTGTAAATTTAGAACTAGTAAGGGATTGGACATTTGGTAAATGGGCAACGGGCGTGAATTTGGGCTACCGATGGCGTAACCCTGGTGAACAAATTCCTAACATCCCCTTCGAGCCATTAAAAAATCAGTTTATCTATTCGGCGGCAACTAGTTACTATTTTGAAGAAGAAGAAACTAAACTAATCTTGGAATTGTTTGGATCGCAATTTGTCGACAAGACCAATAATAACTCGGCCAAACCGCCTGGTTCGTTGGAATGGCAATTGGGCGCAAAAAAAGATCTTAGCAACAATGTCGCCTTCCATATAGGTGGCGGAACTAGTTTGCGTTCGGCCCTAGGCAGCCCCGAAGCCAGAATTTATACTGGTATTAATTGGAATATCGGGCCAGTTTGTGATCCCCAATCTTTGCCGGCAGCTGAACCACAGGAAGTGAATCAAAGAATTAAACTGAATACGGCTATTTTATTTGATACCGATTCTGATGTGCTAAGAGGTGAAGACATTCCTGATTTAGATAATTTCTTTAATCATATAGGGCGAGCAAAAATATCAAAAATTGTGGTTGAAGGGCATACCGATTCTGTGGGTTCAAATATTTATAATTTAGATCTTAGCCAAAGAAGAGCCAAAAGAGTAGTCAGATACATCAACGAAAAGTGGCCTGATATTCAAAGTGATAGAGTTATCCCTGAAGGGTACGGCGAAGAAAAACCCATTGCCAATAATGGGAATTATCAAGGCCGTATGCAAAATCGCCGTGTGGAATTAGTGATTGAATTTGGTGCACAGTAAGGTTATCGCTTTCCATTTGCGATCAATCAATTTTTTGATATCATTCCAAGATAAAGTTAAACCTGTATTTTATCTAAAAATCCTTCAAATTGTTTTTTAGTATTAGCATCAGTAATTTGATTGGTGGAATTAAATTTGGTTCTGGCACCTTGAAACAATAGAAAACTTTCGTTTTCAATTTTAAAATCCATGGTTTTTAATACTTCCAATAATTGATCGCGAACTCTTTGCCCCTGGGCTGAACCGATAATTACAAACACCGGCTTTTGCATAGTCGATTCATTAAAAATCCATTCTAATCCATTTTTAAGCATGCCGGGAATTCCGTGCGCGTATTCGGGGGTGGAAATGACGATCACATCTGAAGCCCCCGCTTGCTTCCTTGTTCGTAAAACAATTTCTGGTGTTTCTTCACTATATTGCAAATCCGGATCAAAATAAGGCAACAATGAGAGATCCGCAAATTGCCACTCGTGTTGATGCAAGTAGGACTTTGCTGCATTCAGAATCTTCCAGTTCGAAGATTCTTTACGTAAGCTCCCACAAAGAGCAAAGATTTTCATTACTGACTCCATATTATGTAACTCAAAAAAATTATTTTCTAATTTGAGTACACTACACTCACGTTAAACTTGTTAGCAAAATTTTTGGGTTCAACATGGGCTATGAACTAAAGTACTGAAATTAGGTCTAAAAGTGAATCATTCTGAAACAGTTTTGTGGCCCTCCTATTGCTTAGTTAATCTAGTACGTAATCTGAATGTTTTAAGGGGAGCCAAAATGCTAAACAGTACTTATCAAAGAACCTACCTACGCCCGCAAACTGTAAAAAAGAATCGTTTCAATGTAATGATGTATTCCTTAGTTGCGCTGACTATAGTGTTCTTTTCTCACAAGGTAATAGACACGTCTAATAAGTATTCGATATCAATCAATGGTTCCGTTTTTAAAACAATTCCAAATAAAAGACTAATTACATCTAACAATTTAAATAACTAGAATTTGAGTGTATGTGATCCAAAAGCCCAACTTTTTAATTTACTGTCCCGACCTTATTGGGAGTCTAATTAGCCTATTCCAAGCTAATTAGATTCCCTTTTTTTTTGCTTTTTTCTCCGTAACCTCCGTATCCCTTGGTGGTTACTCATATACAGTGTCAGGGGAATGTATGAAGATTCACATGTTAATTTTAAGCCTGGTGATCGCGGTTCTGGTATTGTTAACCAAAAGATCAGTTTCATCCGAAAAATTAGTTCCCAATGTGCAAACTATGCATCAAGTTTTGATCGTAAATAAAAATGATTCTCATTTAGATATTTCCCTTTTAGTATTAGCGAATGGAAATTAATTTCTCTATTAAGAATATCTCCTATCCGATTCCACTTATAGATTCAGATAAAGTCCGACACAAACCCACAAAGGTTACGATTTGTGAAAAACCTTACGTCGCCTGGAGCACTAGAAGCAGCACCAGTGGAAAAGTGAAGTACTTTATCGCTTCGGCCGTATGCCCACATCGCGGCGCTGACTTGTCATTTGGTAAAGTATGCGGCGAAAAATTAGAATGTCCTTACCACGGTTGGACAGTGGATGGCCAAGGCCAGACCACTAGTCCTTTTGAAAAAAAATTAAAAGGCCATACCGATGTTTTTGAATTACAAGATCGTTTTGGTTTTTTATGGCTGAATGGGAATGAAGATTACTTCAATAATTTGCAGAAGCCCAACTTTGAATTTCTAGGGCCAATCATTTACAAGTTTAATGGACCTTTGCATACGACTTTAGATTTATTTGCCGATGGTACTCATTTGCCTTTTGTACATGATCGGAATGGCCCCAATCGCGAACAAGTCGACGAAACCAAATTTGAATGGAGCGAATCCGACGGAGGCTTTAATGTTTCATTTGATTATGCTCAACGTCCATTTACGCTGATCAACGTTTTACAATTTTTTATTAAAACGCGTTGGCACGTAGATGCAAGAATTGATTTTCTACCTTTACGGGTTCAATACCATATTTACTGGTACCGCCCGAAAAATAAAAAAATTATGAATGGTAAAAATGGTAATACTTTTTATTTCTACCCTTCAGAAAAAAATGTAACTATGGCCCCTTGTCTGGTTTATCAAGAAATCCCCGCTTTTTTGAAACCACTTAAATTTTTATTACGACCTTTGATTTTGAATATGACCAATCACCTTTTACAAGAGGACGTCGACATGATTTCAAAAATTTTGGAATCGCGAGTGGATTTTATCGGGCAAAAATTGGAAACCTACGATGCCCCTATCGTAAAGATTCGTAAACGCTTATTGGCCGATCATGGTTTCGATTCTAAAACGTTAGGATATAACGACAAGGCCTTGTAAATTCATCGAGAAGAAATTTGGTGCACACGAGAGGATTCGAACCTCTGACCACCTGATTCGTAGTCAGGTACTCTATCCAGCTGAGCTACGAGTGCACTGTATAGATAAAATTGAGCGCCAAACATATGCAAAAATCCCTAATAAAGCAAGGAATGCGGCCCGAAACGAGGACTTTTTTTGCAATTTTGTCTGGGGACGAGTAAGATTTATCCATGAATACAGAAAATATATGGAAAAGCTGCTTTATCGATGCCGCTAAAACTTTACAGAGATTTAGCGAAGACCAAGAACAAATTAAAAAATGTGCCCAGTTTTCGGACATGCTTATCAACGCCTATAAAAATAAGGCGACGGTATTTAGTTGCGGAAATGGCGGTAGTCATTGCGACGCTATGCATTTTGCTGAAGAAATGACGGGACGATACCGTAAGGATCGTAGACCTTTAGGGGCCCTGGCCTTAGGCGATGCTAGCCACGTAACCTGCGTTTCTAATGACTATGGTTTCAAATACATATTCGCCAGACAAGTTGAAGGATTAGCTCGTTCAGGTGATTTACTGATTGGCTTATCAACCAGTGGGAATTCGGAAAACGTGATGCTGGCTTTTGAGTCAGCTAAGGCAAAAAATGTTAAGACCATTGCTTTGTTAGGTAAAGACGGCGGCAAAATCAAAAACATGGCTGATTTATCGATAATTGTTCCTGCCGAAACTTCCGACCGCATTCAAGAAATGCACATTAAATTGATCCACACAGTGATCGAAACGGTGGAAAGAGCTATCTTCCCAGAAAACTATTAAGCTGACAGCATGCGCTTGCTTGATTTGATTAATCTGGTGTGGCAAGTTGCTCTAATCAGCTAGTTTAAGTTCGCTTAAACTTTAATCATCGAAGCTATTTTAATTTTTAGTTTCGATGCCCTTCCGTAATACCTCGGAGAAATGGGTGAGTGGCTGAAACCAAGCGTTTGCTAAATGCTCGTAGGCCAAAAGCCTACCGTGAGTTCGAATCTCACTTTCTCCGCCAATTATTCTCTCGAAAAAAACGCAAATTTCAAAATTATCAGTCGCATTAAGTACTTAACAACACGAACGACGCTGCACAAATCTTCGGAGAATATTTCAGAGT